>JAUIAI010000309.1 GCA_030425615.1 Gammaproteobacteria bacterium | reverse complement strand
TTCGGCTGGTCTATTGGGCGGGTGGGAATCCGTTTCACCATCACCAGGATCTCCATCGTCTTGCACGGGCCTGGCGTCGCCCGGAAACCATCGTGGTTCACGAGCAGTTCTGGAACGCGCACGCCAGGATGGCCGACATCGTTCTCCCGGCGACCTGTACCCTGGAACGGGACGACATCGGATTCGCGACCCGAGACCCTTTGATGATCGCGATGCGTAAGCGTCTCCACCCGCCCGGTGAGGCACGAGATGATTACGCGATCTTCTGTGCCATCGCCGCTGCTCTTGGCAAGGAGGAGTTATTCAGCGAAGGCAGAACCGCCTTCCAATGGCTCGAGCACTTGTTCTCAGATACCGCGGTGCGCTGGAAGGCGCTTGGAATAGAGCTTCCCGACTTTCAAACCTTCTGGTCCGAAGGAGGTGTGCGCGTTCCACCGAACGATACGCCAGTGGTGTTCCTCGGCGGGTTTCGAGAAGATCCGGTTGCCAACCCTCTGGAGACTCCCAGCGGACGAATCGAGCTGTACTCGAAGCGAATCGCCTCGTGGGGACACTCCGACTGCCCGGGTCATCCGACCTGGCTGGAGCCGGCCGAATGGCTTGGCGGCGAGGCGGTAGAGCGTTTCCCGCTGCATTTGCTGTCGGATCAGCCGCGAATGCGACTGCATAGCCAGCTCGACCACTCTGAATGCAGTCTTTCGGACAAGGTCGGGGGCCGTGAGCCGTTGTCCATCAGCCCTGAAGATGCCCTTGCGCGTGGCGTCTCCGACGGAGACATCGTTCGCGTCTATAACGATCGGGGTACATGCTTTGCGGGGGCCAGGATCTCGCCGGGCCTACGACCAGGCGTGGTCCGACTGTCGACGGGGGCGTGGTGGGACCCGGAGGTGCCTGGTGACCCCACGCGCCCGGACCGGCACGGAAACCCGAACACGCTCACCAGAGACGCAGGCGCGTCATCGGCTTCCCAGGGATGCAGCGCCCAGAGCTGTCTGGTGCAGGTCGAGCGGGTCGCGGGTGATCCGGCACCCGTTCAGGCTTTCGAGTTGCCGGAGTTCTTGTCGGAGGGCTCTGCCATTCAGTTCGAGCGCGGATCGATGGGGCCGAAACTTACATAAGGCTCCTTCTCGACCTGCTCGAGCAGGTCGACTTCCCAGGTGATGTACTGCTTCATCGCCTCTTCGACCTTCGTCACGCGGGCATAAGGCGGATACCACATGTCATCCGTTTCGGTGAGCAGCAACGGGTCTTCACCCATACCGCATGATTCCACTGCGTGGCCCTGAGTCTGCCAGGCCTTGCGACCGCCCTCGAGATAACCGGCTTCAAGGAAGCCAAGAGCGAGTGCGTCCTGTGCGGCGAACCGGGACAATCGACCGTCCGAGCAAACGAAGACGACCGGCTGGTCATGATCGAACCTCTCCAGCGCACTCGACAGTTTCGAGCGCATTGCATAGAACGCTCCCGGAATACGGCCGTTTCGATACCCGTAGCTGTCGCCCACGTCAACGGCGTTCGCATTTCCCGAGCGAAGCGCGTCGTGAAGCGCCTCGGGTGTCCATCCGGGCGCCGTGAGCGCAGCTTCGCCGAGACCCGGGACCGGTACGCTGCCAGTTTCGAGCGGACCTTCGAGACCGTCTGTCAGTACCCAGACCTCGTACCTGTTCATCTGTTGAAGCCAGTGTGCCGTCATCACGGCCTGCACGAGGTGGCGATCGATCAGGATCACCCGAGCCCCTCGGACGGGCGCGAAGACGTCTGTCGCCTGTACCAGTTGGCCTCCCGGAGCGTTCGTGCTCCCGGCGCGATGCCCGGCGACAAAGGCTTCCGGTAGACGGACATCGAAGAGGTAGGTGGTGCGGCTGATATCAGACTGCAGGGTGCTCAACTGCTGGCTATCGATGAAACGCACACCGAACCGCTCCGCAACGTTCTTCGCGTACGTCCTGGCCACTTTCAACCCTGGATCCGACGGTTCGGGCGCGAGCAGGTCGCGGCCCGAATCAGGCTGGAGGCCTGCAAGCTGCCATCCCATCGTGCCGTTCTTCAGAGCGAAGACCGGGTTGGGAAGCCCTGCATCTATAAGACTCTGGCAGCCAATGATCGACCGGGTACGCCCTGCGCAGTTCACGACGACAGTCGTGGTCTCGGAGTTCAAGAGCCCCGGGACCCGTAGTACCAACTCGGCACCGGGGCAATCCACTGCTCCCGGTATGCTGACAATACGGAATTCCTCCAACGGCCTTGCGTCGACGATCAGCAGATCGCGACCCTCTGTCCTCCATCTGCAAAGGTCATCAGGCTCGACGCGAGGCGTCTCGTGCTCGTGCTCGATGTACTCGCCGAACGCCTTCGACTCCACGTGAGTGCCCGAGAACAGTTCGTAACCCGCTGCTGCCCAGGCAGGGACACCGCCGGCAAGACGCCAGAGCCGTGCATAGCCGTGCGCGTGCAGAAGCGTTGCAGCCCGCGCCGAGAGACTCCCATCCTCGTCCATCAAGATGACTCTGACGTGGCGTCTGGGCAGGACCAACGGAACGCGAGTCTCGAGCTGCGAAAGCGGTACGTTGGCTGCGGCGAGGAGGTGCGAACGGGCGAAGGCACCACCTTCGCGGACATCGATCAGCGCGATCTCGTCTCCGTCGGCCAACCAGTCGCGCAGGCGTTGCGCGTCGATCTCGGTCGCAACGGTATTGCCGGTGAAACCCATCGTCGGCACTTCGTCGGCAGGGTGGCCTTTCGGTTCCAATCAATCACACCGTCGCAAGCGCTTGATCGAACGCATCCAGGAGACCGTCCACGTCGTCGAAGTTGATGCAC
The DNA here is from genome assembly GCA_030425615.1 of Gammaproteobacteria bacterium. Classification (GTDB taxonomy): domain Bacteria; phylum Pseudomonadota; class Gammaproteobacteria; order Burkholderiales; family Burkholderiaceae_E; genus JAUIAI01. Next base: position 2,007 of record JAUIAI010000309.1, on the reverse strand, counting down.
ATCGCCGGATTGATACGGAACACGTTCCGGGTCGCGCTGCCCTTCACGGTTATGAATCCGCTCCGTCGAAGATGTTGCTGAATGCGGTTTCCTTCCTCCACTGCCGGTTCCCGCGTCTTGCGGTCCCGAACGAGTTCGATGCCCAGGATGAGCCCAGTGCCCCGGATGTCGCCGATGAGTGAATGTCTATCCTTCAGCCTGTTCAGGCCAGTGATCAGTCTTTCTCCACAGCGCGCTGCATTCTCCTGCAACCCCTCGTCGTCGATACAACGCAGTACGGATCGCGCCGCTGCGACTGTGACCGGGTTGGATCCGAAGGTGTTGAAAAATCGGACGTTCGAAAAGGATTCGGCGATGTCCCGCCGGCACGCAACCCCGGCGATGGGAAAGCCGTTGCCCATGCCCTTGCCCATCACGATGATATCCGGAAGGGCTTCGTTCGCGTCGAAGCCCCAGTAGTGCGAGCCCATTCGTCCGAAACCGGTTTGCACCTCGTCACTGATACAGACACCGCCGGCTTCGCGCACGATCTCGAATGCCCCGCGCATGTAGCCTGGCGGCATGGGCACCACGCCACCGAAACCCTGGATGGGTTCGATGACCATACCGGCGACATGACCGGAGGTTGAGGAGAAGATCGTGCGCTTGAGTTCGTCGAGATAAGGTTGAACACCCGGACCGAAAACTCCTTTGTACTGATCCGGGTGAATCGCATGGACGAAGCCCTGGTTGGCGGCAACCGGTGTCCGGCAAGGACTGAATGCGGTACTGCCGGCAGCACCGAAGTGAAGTCCGTGATAGGCATTGCGCAGTGAGACCATCTCGTAGCTGCCCGTGTGAGCCCTGGCCATCGCGTAGGCGAGATCTATCGCTTCGGCGCCGCTGTTGACGAGATGAATGACCCAGTCGACCTCCGGAGGCAGACGCCCCACCAGTTCCTCCGCGTAGCGGGCCGGTTGATCGTTGTAGAAGAGCGTCGTGCAATGCTGCATCTTTTGCATTTGCTCCGACACCATCTTCAGAGTCACCGCATGTGCGAACCCGAGACTGATACACACATTCTGTGCAGTGCAGTCAAGGTAGCGCTTGCCCGTTTCATCGAATACATACTGCCCCTCGCCTTTCACCAGGATCATCGGATCGTCCGGATAAATGGGGAAGGTCGTCAGCGATGGACTCAGATAACGGGATCTCTGTTGAACGATGCGGGCTCGCAGTGCGGGTGCGTCGATCGTTGTTGGAGAAGTGGAGGGGCTCGCCTGCATTTCGGGCTCCGAATCACGGTCACCGGGAATTCTGTAGGACTGCCCCTCTGATGTCCACAAGAAAAGGAACATTTTTTTTGTGGTGGGTTATCTGAGCGATCGTCTTGAAGCTTTGCACCGGGTGTCTGCTCTCGGGAGTTGCTCACAACCCCCGCGTTTCCTCCAACTGCTGTCGCGCCGCGTCGAGCGCCTCGCGCTCGTGCGCCGGGATGTCGGCGTTGCGCCAGCGCGCCTGGGCGTCGTCCAGGGCCTGGCGCAGGGTGCCGGCCGCGTTCTGGTCCAGGGCGGCGACCGCGTCCAGGCCCTTGATCAGGCGTCTCATGACGCGCGGGTCGTCGCCGCCGTGGTGGATCAGCGTGTCGAGGAAATGCGGGGCCAGGTCGTGGAACGAGATGGCCGACGCGTGCAGCCATTCGAAGCGCACCCCGTCCGGCTTGCCGGCGTTGTGCCGGTACCAGTGATCGAGCGTGCGCGTGGCCGAGACGATCGCGTCGATCGCGGTGCCGGGGTCGTTGATGCCCGGAGACAGTGCGCGCGATGCGATTTCCGACAGAACAAGCAAGCCGTAGGTGGCATCCTGTTCAAAAGTGCGCGTATCGGAAATGGTGAGGCAGTTTTGCACTGTCTCGCGCTGCGCTTCGGTCAGGCCTGAGGTATAGGCGACAGGACGCCCCTGAAGGAGGAGGCTCCCCGGTGCGGCATGGAAATATATCCGCGCTTCGCCATCCCCCAGGGCAGAGCT
>JAUIAI010000308.1 GCA_030425615.1 Gammaproteobacteria bacterium | reverse complement strand
GCGGACGAGAATGCGGCTCTGTTGCCGCAGGCGTCGCGCGCGCTGTCGGCCGGGGACGAGTTCCCGGCGCTGACCCTTCCGGATCAGCTCGGCAGGCCGGTGGATTTCGGCTCGCTCGCCACGGCTCAGCCGCTCGTGGTGGTGTTCTATCGCGGTGGCTGGTGTCCGTACTGCAATCTCGAGTTGCGAGCCTATCAGCAGGCGCTGCCCGAGATCGAGCGGCTCGGAGCCCGTGTCGTGGCGGTCTCGCCGGAAACGCCCGACCATTCCCTGAGCACCGCCGAAAAGAACGCGCTCGCATTCACGGTGCTCTCGGACGAGGCCGGCCGGCTGTCGGATGCGCTCGGCATCCGTTACGAATTCTCGGATGCGCTCAAGGACTACTTCGTCCGTGCCGGGCACGATCTGCCCACCCGTCACGGCGACGGGCGCTGGTCGCTGCCGATTCCGGCCACTTACGTCGTGGCCCCGGATCGGCGCATCGCCCTGGCCGAGGTCGACCCCGATTACCGGGTTCGCCTCGATCCTGCGCGCGCGATCACGGCCCTGCAGGCGCTGGCCGGCGCGGCGCAGCGATAACGTCCGGCGCCCGGATCTTCAGCGGGGGGAGGGGCGGCGCCTGCGGAACGCACGCGCGTCGATGCCCATGCGCTGGATGCGCGAGTACAGCGTCGTGGGACGAACGCCCAGCATCTCGGCGGCACCGCCTTCGCCGGACACCCGCCCGCCGCTGCGTTCGAGCGCGCGCTCGATGTTCTCGCGCTCGCGCGCACGCACGGCCGATTCGGCCAGGACATCGTTCGAGGGGGCGGCCGGCGCGGGGCTGGCGGTCACCTCCGCGCCGGTGGGCGCGGGCTCCGGGATGTCAATCCGCAGGCGCGTATCCGTGGAGATGATCACGGCGCGCTCGATGACGTTCTCCAGTTCGCGGATGTTGCCCGGCCAGGCGTAGGCCTTGAGGCGTTCCACATCGGCCAGCGAGATCGCCAGTTCGGGCCGGCGCGCGCGCTCGCAGGCGCGGCGCATGAACATGCTCGCCAGCTGCGGGATGTCTTCCGGGCGCTCGCGCAGCGGCGGAGATTCGATCGGGAACACGTTGAGCCGGAAGTAGAGATCCTCCCGGAACCGCCGCGAGCGCACCTCGTCGCGCAGATCACGGTTCGTGGCCGCGATCACGCGCACGTCGGTCTCGCGGGTGCGGTTGTCACCGACGCGCTCGAACTGCTGTTCCTGCAGAACGCGCAGCAGCTTGCTTTGCAGCTCCAGCGGGATCTCGCCGACTTCGTCCAGGAAGATGGTGCCGCCGTCGGCCAGCTCGAAACGGCCCACCCGGTCGGCCACCGCGCCGGTGAACGCGCCCTTCACGTGGCCGAAGAACTCGCTCTCGAAGAGCTCGCGCGGAATCGCGGCGCAGTTGACCCGGATCAGGGGCCGGCCGGCCCGTTTGCTCGCCTGGTGAATCGCGCGGGCGACGAGCTCCTTGCCGGTGCCCGACTCCCCGGTGATCAGGACGGTGGCATCGGTGGGGGCCACGAGTTCGATCTGGCGCAGGATCTGGCGCACCGCCACGCTGGTGCCCACGATCTCGTGATGCTCACCGGCAGCCAGCTCGTCCTGCAGATACGCGTTCTCCAGTTCGAGGCGACGTTGCAGGCTGCGGACTTCCGCCAGGGCGTCCTCCAGAGCCTGTCGGGACCTGCGCTGCTCGGAGACGTCACGAAACACGATCACCGCGCCCAGCGCGCGGCCCTGGGCCACGATCGGTGTGCTGGTGTACTCAACGGGGAAGGCGGAACCGTCCTTGCGCCAGAACACCTCGTCATCCACCCGGCGGATCGTCCGGTCCTTGAACGCCGAGTAGATCGGGCAGGCCCGTGCGGGGTACGGGTCGCCGTTGGCGTGGCTGTGGTGAATCAGGGTGTGGCCGTTGCGGCCGATCACTTCCTCGGCCTTGAAGCCGAGCATCCGCTCGGCTGCCGGATTCATGAACGTCAGCGCGCCGCGGGCGTCGACCCCGTAGATGCCCTCTCCGGCCGCCTGAAGGATGAGCTGGTTGCCGCGCTCCAGCTCGCGCAGCACGATGTCGAAACGCTGGCCGGGCGGCGCGTCGTGGCCGTGCAGGCGATCCACCGTGACCTTGGCGCGACGCACCTGCTGGGTCTTCAGATCGAACACCAGCAACAGCATCTGCCGTCGCCCGTGCCGTGACCAGCTGGAGCCGAAGAGCTCCACCGGCAGCTGCTCCTCGCGGGCGCTGCGGATCGAGAAACCGCTGCTCCAGGCCGTGCCCCTGTCCTGGCATTCGAGCGTGAAGTTCGTGAGCGCGGCGAGCTGGCGCGGGAACAGTGCGCTCGCCGAGATCTGACCGAGTTCATGGCCGGCAAGACCCGTGAGCGCGAGAGCTGCGCGGTTGAACATCACGACGCGGTTGAGCTCCGGGTCGATGATCAGGGCCGCCGCCTCGGCGCTGTCCAGTGCCGCGTCCCAGAGCGCCGCGGGCGGCGTGGGCGACGGGTTTCCGGCGGCCGAAGGCCTGGCCGCGGCGGTCGTGGGGGGAGGGCGGCCGGCAGCGGGGCCGGCAGACGGAGCATCGGAGTCGGGTGGGCTCATGGAGCGAAAGTATACGAACCCGCGTAATCAGCGGGCCTCGTGACTTCACGAGAAATCGTAAACCGTACCGGTCGATCGCCGGCCGCACGGGGTCGCCGCAATCGCGCGTTCGCGACGAACGGGCACGAACGTTGCCGACGGTGCGGCCGGGGCCACGGCGTGCGCGGTGGCCGTCGATCATGCTCCGGAGTCCACGATGAAACGATCCCTTCTTCCGGCCGCGGCCCTCGCGGTGCTGGCCACCCTGCAGATCTCCATCGCCGAACCGGCCGTCGCGCAGGGCGCGCGCTACGACGGGCCTGCCTACGGCGACGTGCGCTCGCGGGGCTATTTCAGCGTGCACCTGGGCAACTCGGCGTTCGACATCGACTGCCTGCCCGGTTCGACCTGCGACGACAAGGCCACCGCCGGCAAGATCGCCGTGGGAACGATGCACTCGTCCCGCTTCGGCGTCGAACTGGCCTATCTGAATTTCGGCGAGGCCCAGCGGGGCCTGGCCGGCCAGAAGGCCCAGGGCCTGAACGTCAGTCTGGTGGCGCAGCAGGCCTTCGATTCCGGTCTGCTGCTCTTCGGCCGCATCGGCGGCACCTACGGTTACACGGATACCGATGCCAGCCTGCCCGACGACCCCTCGGGCACCGAGCAGGGTTTCGGCATCAGCTACGGGCTGGGCGTGGGTTATCGGATCACCGACGCGTTGGACGTCACGCTGGAAGCCGATCGGCACCGCTTCAAGTTCGCCGACGGCGATCAGGATCTGGAGATGCTGACCGTGGGCGTCCGGTTCCGCTACTGAGCGGGGCAGGCAGGATGCCGATCGGAGGCCAGCATCGACGACCGATGCGGTTCGCCCGGCCGCCGCGACCCGCGCGAGCGGTTCGATGAACGCACGGACCGGCTTTCGAAGCGTTGCCGGTGCGCCTCTGGCCGTTCTCGCGCTCGCGCTGACGGCCTGTGCGTCCCGGGATTCGGCGTTCGTGCCGGCCTCGCCCGAAGCCCGGGAGGTGGGCGATCTTTTCTGGGGCATGGCGGGCGCGGCATTCCTGATCTGGCTCGCCATGCTCGGGCTTGCGTACTACGCGGTGCGTGCCTGGGGCAGCGTGGCGCTCGCCCACCGATGGATCTGGATCGGCGGACTCGTCGTCGCGCCGGTGGCCACCGTGGTCCTGCTGTCGTTCGGTCTGCGCCTGATGCCGGTGCGCACGGCGCAGGCGTCCCAGGATCTGCGCATCATCGTCACCGGCGAGCAGTACTGGTGGCGCGTGCGCTACGAGCGCTCGGACGGGACGACGGTCGTCACGGCCAACGAAATCGCATTGCCCGCGGATCGGCGCACCGAACTGATCCTGCGCAGCGAAGACGTGATCCACTCGTTCTGGATTCCCCCGCTGGGCGGCAAGCTCGACATGATTCCGGGCCGTGAGAACCGGCTCGTGCTCGAGCCCACCCGGGTGGGTTCGTACCGCGGCCGGTGCGCGGAACTCTGCGGCCAGTCGCACGCCTTCATGCGCTTCGATGTCGAGGTGCTCGAGGCTCCCGCGTTCGACGCCTGGTTCTTCGCCCGCGGCGGCGACGCGAGAGCGCCGGTGACGGATCAGGAGCGGCGGGGTCAGCAGTTGTTCGTCGAGAACGGGTGTCCGGCCTGCCACCGGATCGCCGGGTCGACCTCACAGGGCGTGCTCGGCCCGGACCTGACGCACTATGCCTCGCGCCGCACGCTGGGCGCCGGGCGTCTGCCGAACAACGTGGGCACCACGGCGGGCTGGATCGCCGACGCGCAGCACCTCAAGCCGGGTAACGGCATGCCGTCGTTCGGCCGTGTTCTGCAGGGGCCGGAACTGCGTGCGATCGCCGCCTACCTGGGAAGTCTCCGATGAGCTCGGCGCCGCCGCCGCCCCTGGCCACGCCGGTTCCCGCGCCGGAACCCTCGCCGCGCGAGGCGGTCGCGCGTCCGCCCGACGATCCGACCGGCGCGACGCGTCCGCCGGAGGACCAGATCGAGCGCGCGCGGCAGAGCGCGGACGAGCAGGTGGTGGATCTGGCGCGCGCCTGGCGTACGCCGAGCGGCTGGCGCTACTTCTCCGCGGTCAACAACACCGAGGTCGGCGTCTGGTACGGCACCATGGCGATGTTGTTCTTCCTGTTCGCCGGAGTGCTCGCGCTGCTCATGCGGATGCAGCTGGCGGTGCCGGAGAACGATCTCGTCGATCCCCACCTG
>JAUIAI010000307.1 GCA_030425615.1 Gammaproteobacteria bacterium | reverse complement strand
ACGCTCGAACAGGCGGCCCTGCTGATCGTAGCCACCGAAGATCTTGACCACCCGGATGCCCTGGACGGCCTCCTGCACGACCCGGGTCAGTTCACCCGTGTGCTCGAGGTTGCGCCGCGCGAGCGTGCGCATGCGCTTGCTGTAGATGCGGATGACGAAGGCGGTGGCCGGAATCAGCACCAGCGCCACCAGGGTCAGGCGCCAGTTCAGATAGACGAGCCAGCCGAGCAGCCCGGCGACGATCAGCGAGTCCTTGACGATGACCGTGAGCACCTGCGTCGCCGCGCCGGTGACATTGGTCACCTCGAAGACGATCTTGGACACGAGCAGGCCCGACGCGTCGCGTTCGAAGCTCTCCTTGGACAGCCGCATCATGTGCGAGAACATCTCGCGGCGCAGATCGATGAGGACCTTGTTCGCCACCCAGGCAAGACCGTAGCTGGCCGTGAAGGAGGCCACTCCGCGCACCGCGAAGATGCCGATCAGCGCCACGGGCACAGCCCAGACCGGCAGTCCGCCGGAGTTCACGAAACCATCGTCGAGCAAAGGTTTCATGAGCGCCGGGAACAGCGGTTCGGTCGCCGCCGCCACGATCATTCCGAGCAGCGCCAGGGCAAAACCCAGGCGGTAGGGCCGCGTGTAGCCGAGCAGGCGGCGATAGACCTCGAGACTCTGCTTCACGGACACCCGGATTCCGGCTCAGTGCCCATAGACCACCTCCACCCGTTGCTGGTCCAACCAGTCGCGCAGGCTGCCCAGCGCGCGATCGTCGACCTGGACCCGCCAGTCTTCCGGCAGCCGCAGCAGGCACTCGGCGGTCTCGGCCCGATAGGCGATCTCCACCGGGCAGCCCGGCTGCCGTTCCGCGGCGCGCAAGGCGCCGAGACGCTCCCGCAACTGGCGGTTGCAGGCATCGCCGTTCAGACGCAGGCGGACCGCGCGCGCGAAGGTCTGGCGGGCGCCTGCCATGTCCAGGATCTGGTCGGCCGAAGCCCGGAATCCGCCTGAATAGTCGTCGCGCGACACCCTTGCCTGAACCACCAGCAGTTCGTCCTCGCGCAGGATGGCGCGGCACTGGTCGTAGAGCTCGTTGTAGACCGCCACGTCGACGGCGCCGGAGCCGTCGTCGAGTGTCACGAACACCATCTTGCCCCGACGCGTCATCTGCGTGCGCAGGCCCGTGACGATGCCCGCGAGCCAGACAGCCTGCTGAGTGGGCTGCACCTGACCGAGGCGCAGCGAGACGAAGCGGCGGACCTCGGTCGCGTAGCTGTCGAACAGATGGCCGCTGAAGAAATAACCGAGCGCGCTCTTCTCCTCCTGCAGTTGCTGGCGGGTGTCCCAGGCCGGAACCTGCGCCCAGACCGGCGCGGCCGCGTCCACACCGACGGCGTCGAACAGACCGACCTGGTCGGCCGCGGCGGCCTGTGCCTCGGCGAATTCCATGGCCGGCCCGACGTTGGCGAGCAGCCCCGCACGGTTCGGATCGATGGCATCGAACGCCCCGGCCCGGACCAGCGCCTCGACGAGACGGCGACCCACCAGCCGGCGGTCGACCCGGCTGCAGAAGTCGTAGAGATCCGCGAACGGTCCGTTCGCCCGCTCGGCGATGACGTGCCGCACCGCGGACTCCCCGGCGCCCTTGACCGCGCCCAGACCGTAGCGGATCTGGCGATCACCGACCGCACGGAAATCCCAGTCCGAGTGGTTGACGTCCGGAGGCAGCACCTCGACCTTGTTGGTGATCGCGTCCGCGACGAACAGGCGCACCTTGTCTGTGTCGTCCATGTCCGACGACAGGGTTCCAGCCATGAACTCGGCCGGATAGTGCGCCTTCAGCCAGGCCGTGTGATAGGTGACGACCGCGTAGGCCGCCGTGTGCGACTTGTTGAAGCCGTACTCGGCGAACATCGCCATCAGGTCGAACAGCTTGCTGGCGAGCGCCTCGTCGTAGCCCTTCTCGCGCGCTCCGGCGAGGAAGATGTCACGATGTTTGGCCATCTCCTCGGGCTTTTTCTTGCCCATGGCCCGACGCAGCAGGTCCGCGCCACCGAGCGTATAGCCGCCGATGATCTGCGCGATCTGCATGACCTGTTCCTGATAGACGATCACCCCGTAGGTCGGCTCGAGCGAGGCCTTCAGGTCGTCGTGGAAGTAGTCGATGCGCTGCTCGCCCTTCTTGCGCAGGATGAAGTCGTCGACCATGCCCGAGCCGAGCGGGCCGGGCCGGTAGAGGGCGAGCACGGCGATGATGTCCTCGAAGCGGTCGGGGGCGAGCTTCTTGAGAAGCTTCTTCATGCCCTCGCTTTCGAGCTGGAACACGGCCGTGGTGTTGGCGTCGCGCAGAACCTGGTAGGCGGCCGGGTCGTCGAACCCGAGCTGCATGAGATCCAGGCCAAGCTCGGGGTAGCGCTCGCGGATGGCGTCGACCGCGTGCTGGATGATGGTGAGATTGCGCAGGCCGAGGAAATCGAACTTCACCAGCCCGACGGCCTCGACGTCGTCCTTGTCGAACTGGCTGACCACGCTGCCGTCGCTGCCGGCGGCGCGATAGAGCGGACAGAAATCGGTGAGACGCCCGGGCGCGATCAGCACGCCGCCGGCATGCATGCCCACGTTGCGGCAGAGATCCTCCAGCGGCTCGGCCAGGATTTCGCGGACTTCGTCTTCCTGCTGCTCGCGTTCGGCAAGCACGGGCTCGGCCTCGCGTGCCTTGGCCAGCGACAGCGGCTTGTTCTGCACCACCGGCACCAGCTTGGAGAGCTGGTCGCAGAAGTTGTAGCCCATGTCGAGCACGCGGCCGACGTCACGGATCACGGCCTTCGAGGCCATGGTGCCGAACGTGGCGATCTGCGACACCGCATCGGCGCCGTAACGTCGGCGCACATAGTCGATGACCATGTAGCGCTTGTCCTGGCAGAAGTCGATGTCGAAGTCCGGCATCGACACCCGCTCCGGATTGAGGAAGCGCTCGAACAGCAGCGCGTAGGGCATCGGGTCGATGTCGGTGATGCCCAGCGCATAGGCCACCAGAGATCCCGCACCCGAGCCCCGCCCGGGCCCGACCGGCACCCCGTTGTTCTTGGCCCACATGATGAAGTCGGCCACGATCAGGAAGTATCCGGAGAATCCCATCTGCACGATGGTGTCGCACTCGTGCTCGAGACGCTGCGCGTACTCCGGTTCGTGACGCTCCCGCTCCCCGGCGTCCGGCATCAGCCTGGCCAGGCGCTCGTTCAGGCCCTCGCGGGCGAGCTTGCGAAGGTAGTCGTCCAGCCCGCTGCCGTCAGGCGTCGGGAAGTCCGGAAGCCGGGGCTTGCCCAGCGTCAGGGTCAGGTTGCAGCGCTCCGCCAGGGCCACCGTATTGGCCGTGGCCTCCGGAAGGTCCGAGAAGAGCGCCAGCATCTCGGCCTGCGACTTCAGATACTGCTCCGGCGTGTAGCGGCGGGGCCGACGCGGGTTGCCGAGAATCTCACCCTCGGCGATGCACACCCGGGCCTCGTGGGCCCGGAAGTCCTCCCGGGTCGGGAACTGCACCGGATGGGTGGCGACTAGGGGAAGGCCCAGCCGCACGCCCAGATGCGCGGCCAGCCGCACGTGAGTCTCGTCCTGCTCGTGACCGGCGCGCTGCACCTCGAGGAAGTAGCGCCCCGGCAGACGCTCGGACCACCGCCTCGCCAGTGCTTCTGCGTGCTCCTGACGGCCTGCCAGCAGCGCCTGGCCCACGTCGCCGGCCGCCGCACCGGACAGCATGAACAGCCCCTGCGCGAACTGCGGGTCGTCGAACCACTCCTCCGACAACAGCGCCCGGCCGCGATCGGCGTTCTCCAGCCAGGCGCGACTCAGCATCTCGCACAGCCGCAGGTAGCCCGTCTCGTCGCCCACCAGCAGCAGGACTCGGAACGGCCGCTCCGGATCCGCCTCGTTGGCAAGCCAGCAATCGGCCCCGCAGATCGGTTTGATGCCGGCCTTGCGCGCGGCACGATAGAACTTGACCCAGCCGAACAGGTTGGCCAGATCGGTCATCTCCAGCGCGGCCTGGCCGTCCCCGGAAGCCGCCCGCAGGGTCGGCCCGATGCGGTTGATCGAATCGGTGACCGAATACTCGGTATGCAGTCGCAGGTGGACGAATGACGGTTGTGGCATGGGGCATCAGCGCGGCCGCCCCACGCGGCGCCGGAAGGGGCTCCGGACCGGCGACGGCCAAACCGCGATTTTACCCGTGCAGCCGAGATGCGAATCCGGCGAGGCGGCAACCGTAAGCCCGGGCCGATTCGAGGTCGCCGTCGGGCGGGCTCTCTTCCGGCGGGACGTTGTCCGCCTGCGCCATCAGCCCCAGCCAGGAGCCCAGCCGGTTCACGGCGTCGGGATCACCGGGCTCGGAAGGCGGCGGCTGACCCGTACCGACCCAGATCATGCCGTGCTGGCCCGCCAGGATCGCGAAGGCCTGCAAAGTGGCCAGTTTGTCGCCGCTCATCTGGCCCGAACAGGTGAAGCCGCCCGCCACCTTGTCCTTCCAGCCCAGCGTCATCCAGATCTTGGAACTCGCGTCGGCGAATGCCTTGAACGGCGCCGAGGGCCCGCCCATGTAGGTGGGCGAGCCGAACACGATGGCGTCGGCCTCCTTCAGCGCTCGCCAGCCTTCGTCGTCGATCTCCTCCACGGGCAGAAGGCAGGCCCGGGCACCCTGCGCCTGCCCGACACCCTCGGCGAGTGCCTCGGCCACACGACGGGTGTGACCGTAGCCGGAATGGAAGGCGATGACGACCGTCGTCATGAGGAATTCTCCTGTGTCGGGGGGATCGGACGGCGGCCCAGGGTGCACGCGC
>JAUIAI010000306.1 GCA_030425615.1 Gammaproteobacteria bacterium | reverse complement strand
GTCGTTCCTGGACACGAACCTGTTCGTCTACCAGCTCGACTCACGCGATGCCGGCAAGTCCGCCGTGGCGGCGGCCATCATTCGCGACGGTGTCGCGACCGGGCGCTCCTGCATCAGCTTCCAGGTCGTCCAGGAATGCCTGAACACCGTGCTGCGCAAGGCTGAGAGTCCGCTGGGCATCAGCGAGGCCAGGGCGTATCTGGATCATGTCCCTTCCCCGCTGCTGCGCGTGTTTCCCAGCGCGCATCTCTAGCACCGTGGCCTGGACATCCAGGACCGGTATCGATTCGGCTTCTACGACGCATTGATCGTCGCCGCCGCGCTCGAGGCAGGATGCACACGCCTGCTGACCGACGATCTCCGACACGGGCGGACGATCGACACCCTCGAAGTCGTGAATCCGTTCCGGTAGGCGGCCATCTCCACTTGCGTGCCGTTTCCGCGGCACCAGGCTGCGGTGTGGTGTGCCCGGGAACGACGAAGCGCGTTCCCACGACACAAAAGAAAATGCCGGTCCCAGCGGGACCGGCAAACGGGAAAGAGACTGGTTTCGGTTTTCGTCGCGCGGCCCTCGAGGAGGGACCGGCCGCGCGCCCGTCGCGCGGTGCTACTGCGCTGCGGTCTTCAGTTCCGGATGGGCCTCCAGCACCGCGGCTCCCATGAGGGGCTTGTTCACCCCCTGGTGACAGGTGGCGCAGCCGACCTTGGGCGCATCGCCCGCGACCCCGAGTCGCTCCGGCGGCAGCTCGCTGACCAGCGGGAGCAGATAGGCCTCGTTCACGGCGCGCGACATCTCGATTCCGTGCCAGGCGGTGGTTCGGGCCGGCGGGCTCTGCTCCCAGGAGGTGAACGCGCGCGAGTTGTGGCAGAACGTGCAGTTCACCCCGAGCGACTCCGAGAAGTAGTTCATGAGCCCGTAGGTTGCCTCGGTTTGACGGATCGTGGCCCCGGACCGGCCTTCGATGGGCAGCGCGTTCACCGGCTGGACGCGGATGGGTGCATCTGCGGAGGCGAGGAGCGAGGCATTGACCGGCAGCGACGTCCAGGCCGTCAGCGCGGACGGCTCGTTCTGCCCGTAGGTGATGCCGGCATTCTGCGCCAGGGGCGGCTGCCCCGGATGGTCGGTGAGCACGTAGGCGGGCACGTTCTTGCCCCGGTGACAGGTGTAACAGGTGACACCGGTCTGGCCGACGTGCGCCGACCAGTCGTCGTTGATGCTGCGGGTCATGGCCAGCATCTGACGCGCCACACGTTTGGTGTAGAGCGTGTCGGCGTCGAGTTGTTCACCTGCGACGTGGCAGTAGTTGCAGCCGGCCTCGGGCGAGACCCACGCGGTCATGTTGACCATCAGCCGCGTGAACTGCCCGACGCTGAGGTCGCCCAGAACCTGAACGTTCTGGAAGACCTCGCTGGCCTTGGGCCCGACTGCGTCCGCCGGCGGCTGCGCCGCCTCCGGCATGGCGTGCACCTCGGCGAGCCCGGCGGTCAGGCGCGGGTTCGTGACCTGCTCCATACCCGTACCGCGATAGCCGAGTTGCTCGGTCGCCATGGGCGGGCGTTCGCAACCGGAGATGAGGATCGCCGTCGTGACCAGGCTGGCCAGACCGATGAACTGGGATCGGGAGATCATGGCTTCACTCCTGCGGCGGCGGGATCGGGAAGAACCTGATACGCATCCGGATAGGCGGGCGCCACGCCGTGCTTGACCGCCCAGAGGTACCAGTTGTCGACGACGGTTCCGGTCAGCAGGATGCCGATGCCACCGGTCAGCGTGCAGAGCACCGCGCACCACCAGGCCCAACGGTGGATCGACTCCATCGTCGCGTTGAAGCCCATGGTCCAGCGCCAGAACAGCGCGGCGCGTTCGGAGGCGGTGCCACGATCCAGGGTCTGCTCGATCTCACGCTCGCCCCCGTACCGCGACACCGCGAGGATGGTCGCGCCGTGCATGGCGAACAGCAGCGTGGACCCGTACAGGAACGCGATCGACAACATGTGGAACGGGTTGTAGAACAGGTTTCCGTAGCGGATGGAGAAGGCCGCGGTCCAGTCCAGGTGCGGGAAGATGCCGAACGGCACCGCCTCGCTCCAGCTGCCCATGAGCAGCGGGCGGATGAAACCCAGAACCAGATAGAGCCAGATCGCCGAGGCGAAGGCCCAGGGGATGTGCATGCCCAGGCCCAGCTCGCGCGCCCGTCGGTAGGTCCGGATCCACCAGAGCAGGATCGAGACCGTGAGGAAGAAACCCGCGATGACCCACCAGCCGCCATCCGACAGCGGCGGGATCAACGTGAAGCCTTGCGCCGCACTGGGTGGCTCCAGCGCAAGCCACGGCAACTGTCGCACGAACTGCACGATGGCCCAGTTCACCGACGCCCACATGTTCAGGCCGATGATCTCGATGGCGACGATGCCGAACACGATCGACACCACGCCGAGCCAGCCCAGATAAACCGGCCCGATCTGCGCGTCACCGAGCTTGCCTGCCCAGTACTGGAAGGTCGGGGTACCCCGTCTGTCGAAGCTGCCGCGTGGCAGTTCGTTCCCCGGGTGGACCGGTCCGCGGACCTGCACCCGGGTGAAGAGATTCTGATATTCGGCCATTGCTCCTCTCCTTGTCGCCGGCTCAGGACCAGAACGGCAGGTTCAACCACCAGGTCCACCATTCGGGCCAGCCGCGCGTCCAGAACGGCCCGCTGATCACGATGCAGATGGCGCTCCAGATACCGGCCGACAGCGCCAGGAAGAGCCCCAGCCGGTGAATGCCCAGCGTGCCCACCGAATAGCCGATCAGGTCGCGGAAGTAGGTGTTCTCGTGCTCGACCGTCTTGACCCGCTCGCCCGGCCCCGGATTCAGGGCGGAGAGCACCAGTCCGCCGTGCAGCGAGAGCGCCAGCGTGGTGGTGAAGAACAGGGTCACGGCGATCATGTGCGCCGGGTTGTAGTGGAAGTGCAGGAACTGGTAGCCGACGTTGGACACCCAGTCGAGATGACTGATGATCCCGTACGGAAACCCGTGGCCCCAGGCGCCGAGCAGCACCGGGCGCACGACGACCAATGTGAAGTAGGCCAGGATCGCGACCGAGAAGGCGAACGGAACGTGCAGGCCGATACCGAGCTTGCGCGAAATCTCCACCTCACGCAGCGCCCACGACCCGAACGCGCCGAGCGCACAGACCGTGATCACCTGCCAGAGGCCGCCCTCTTTCAGTGGGGCCAGACCGAGTCCGTATTGAAGATCCGGCGGCGCGATGCTGATCTGCCAGAGGTTCCAGGTGGGACCCAGCGCGGCGCCGTAGATGATGAGCAGCGTACCCAGCACGCTGAAGAAAATGGTGCTCACGCCGAAGATGCCGCAGTAGAAGGGCCCGACCCAGAAGTCGAACAGATCCCCTCCCAGCAGCGTGCCTCCGCGGACGCGGTACTTGCGTTCGAAGCTGAGCATCGCCATGACTCGATTCCCCCTCGTTGTCCCGCAGGCGCGCGCGCCGCACGCGCTCGTCGCCACGGGGGCGCCGGAGCTGGTCGTCGCCGACCGCCCCGGCGCCTGACCGACCCGTCAGACCAGGCGCCTTTCGGCAACCGGCGCGGGTTCCACCTGCACCGAACTGACCTTCTTGGTATTGGGTCCGTCGATCCAGTTGTACTTGTCGGTGCTGAGCAGAATGAAATGAATCAGCAACGCAAGTGCGAACAGGAACGTGAACAACCCGATGAGCACGCGTCTCGGGTCAAACAACAACCAGATTCGCCACATGTTTCTCTCCTATGAGATATGGGCCATCAGCGTGTACACAGCGCCATCGACGCTGCGCCACAGCGACTTGCCGGAAGTGACGGAGAACCATGATCGCCAGTCGAGTCCGAACAACTGCGCCACGACGGCCACGCAGAACACCAGCAGGAATACGCCGACGAAGGTGATTCGCCAGCCCGACAGCATCCGCTCGGTGCCGGACGAGTCGAACGAACTGTTTCCGAGGATCATCACGATCTCCTCAATTCAGGCCCGCTTCAGAACCAGGGACGCCAGATCCAGGCCAGGATGTGCGCCACCACGGCCACGGCCGTGAAGCCGATGAAGCTGGAAATAAAGACGCTGTGGAACTCTTTGGCCTCGTCATCACTGAGGCCGGATAAGGACTCCTTCAGATCCGCCATTGGGCAAACCTCCCTTCAAGACGACCTTGCGGTCGAACCCGCGCCCAAAGGCACGGCCCTCATGTCCCGGATGCCGAAGCAGACCGGAGCACGCTTCCGTCCGTGAGCCGGATGGAAAGCCCTGTAACCCGAAGCGCGCGGCCGGCGGCCGCGCGAACCGGCCCCGACCCGCAACTTCGACCGTGACCGGTCCGAGTCGTTCATGACACGGTCTCCGCGCGCGCCCCGTTCGCGACCGCGCGCACCTGGTCCGGCGTGACCACGCGCAGCCCGAGTGCCCGCGTGAGCGCCTCCGCGCGATCCCGCAGCGCCTTGGCCGCCGAAATGCGCACGAGCACCGGCTCGCTCTCGGTCAGGGACTCGAGCAGGGCCGTGGCCGCGGCCTGCCAGACCGGGGCCGCCTGGGACTCGTCGTCGAGCCGCGTGGGCGACGCCTGCGCGGCATCCATCTGGCCGGCCAGGGGCAGGATGTTGAACAGCGCATCGAACAGGCCGTTGCAGAATTCCTGCAGCAGGTAGGTGGCACCCGCGTAGCCCATGAACGGCGTGCCCGTGTGGCGCCGGATGATGGCGCCGGGGAACGAGGCCGGAATGAACGACGCGCGTTTGCCGGCGTCGGCGAGGTACATGCGCTCGTTGACGCTGCCGAACACCACGAGAGGCGTGTTCGAGCACAAAC
>JAUIAI010000305.1 GCA_030425615.1 Gammaproteobacteria bacterium | reverse complement strand
TTGCGCGAAGCCGTTCGTACACTGGCCAGCGAGGGGCTGATCGACCTGGTCCCGAGCCGCGGCGCGCGGGTCAGGCGATTCACCCGCGAGGACGTGGCCGCCATGCTCGAGACGGTCGCGATTCTCGAGGCCAGCGCCGCGCGCCTGGCCTGTCAGCGCGCTTCGGACGCCGAGATCGCCGAGGTCCGGTCAATGCACGACCAGATGCTGGCCCGCTACAGATCAAGGCAGCGGATGCCTTACTACAAGCTCAACCAGGCCATTCATTCGGCCATGGCCCGGCTCTCGCACAACCCGACGCTCGTCGAGTTGCATGAACTGCTTCAGGCGCGCCTCAGGCGCATCCGGTTCATCGGAAACGAGGAGCCAGAGAAGTGGGCGGGTGCCGTGGCCGAGCACGAGGACATGATCAGGGCGCTGGAAGCACGCGACGGCGCGGCGCTCGCGCAGGCCATCGGGCTCCACATTCGCAACACCCGCGAGCGGGTCGACGACAAGCTCTAGCGGCGGACGGGAACCCGTCGCTCGACCGCCCGTCTTGGCGACCGGTCCGAAGCGATCGGCTCCGGCGCAACGCGGTCAGGACTGGTAGCGGGTCCGGGCCTCGGGCCGCGTGCGACTGAACCTTTGCGCCACGTCGGACTGCAGCATCACCAGAGCCGGCGTGAGGAGCATCAGCAGCGCCGTTCCCAGCAGCACACCCACGGCGATGGAGATCGCCAGCGGAATCAGGAACTGTGCCTGGATGCTTCGCTCGATAATGAGCGGGAAAATGCCCAGGAACGTGGTCACGGCCGTGAGCACGACCGGGCGGAAGCGGTTCTTCGCCGCCACGATGATCGCCTCGCGCGGTGCCAGGCCGCTGTGGCGATTCTCGTTAACGAAGTCGATCAGCACCAGCGAGCCGTTGACGATGATGCCCGACAGTCCCACGATGCCGAACAGGCTGGTCAGCCCGAACGTCAGGTCCAGCGCAAGATGGCCTATGGTGGCGCCCACCAGGCCGAACGGAATCGCGGCCACGACGATGAACGGCTGGACATAAGAGCGAAACGCCAGCGCCAGCAGGGCGTACATGCCGAACACGGACAGCAGGAAATTGGCCGCCAGCCGGGGCAGTGTCTTGCTCTGCTCGCGCTGCTCGCCGCCCATCGACCAGCTCACCCCGGGGAGATCGCGCGTCAGGGCCGGCAGGAACTCGCTCGTGAGCCGTGCGTTGACCTGCTGTCCGGTGACCACGCCCTGGTCCACCTCGGCGTACACGGTGTTTACTCTTCGGCCGTCCTCGCGAACGATCGTGGGTACTCCGTAGCCGAGCGTGACTTCGGCCACCTGCTGAACGGGTACGAAGCCGCCTGCCGGCGTCTGGATGCGTACCTGATTGATGTCGGACAGCGCATTGCGTTCGTGCTCGGGTAGTCGGACATAGACCCGGACCTCGTCGCGACCGCGCTGGACCCGGACGGCCTCGGCGCCGAAGAACGCGGCGCGAACCTGCTGGGACAGCGAGTCCACGGTGACCCCGAGCGTGCGGCCGTACGGCTTGAGACGGAACTGGACCTCGCGCTTGCCGGGTTCACGATCGTCGCGCACGTCGTAGACGCCGCCGATCCGTCCGAGTTCGGCCTCGAGCGCCGCGACCGCCTGTGCGAGCACCGCGTCGTCGCGCGCGGACAGGCGGATCTGGACCGGCGAACCCAGGTTGATCACGTTCGAGGCGAAGGTGAGCTTGCGGGCCTGGGGGAGGGCGCCGGTCAGCTGGCGCCAGCGCTGCTCGAACGCCTTGCCCGAGACTGTGCGCTCCTCCGGATCCTGGAGTTCGACCACGATCGACGCTTTGTGGCCCTCGACCAGGCCGAGCGCGCCGGCCGCGCCCGGGCCCGAGCGCTCCTGGGTTCCGACGGTGAGCAGCAGCGAGGTGATGAGCTCCTGGCCCGGTTCCTGCAGTTCCGCGGCCGCCTGCCGGGCCGCGCGCTCGATCTGCTGCGCCGCGGCCAGGGTCACCTCCGGCCGGGTACCCTGCGCCAGCTCGAGCGAGGCGGTGACGTAGCGCCCCTCCACCTGGGGAAAGAAGGAGAACCGGACATAGCCCGCGGTGATCACGCCGATGGTGAGCACGAAGATGCTGAATGCGGCCGCGATGACCACGCCGTAGTGATCCGTGGAGAAGGTCAGCGCCCGTGTCAGCGGCCCGTCGATGAAACGCTTCAGCGCGGCATCGACCCGGCCTCGCTGACGGGCGAAGAACGCCGAGACCGGCCCGCGCTCATGCGAGCGCCGTTCATAGGCCAGGTGGTGCGGCATGATGAACAGCGCCTCGATCACCGACACCACGAGCACGATGATGACGATGGCCGGGATCTGGAACAGGAACTTGCCGATGTTGCCGGGCACGAAGAGCAGGGGGACGAACGCGACCACCGTCGTGGCCACGGCGAGCGTGACGGGTACTGCGATACGCTGCGCGCCGATCACCGATGATCCGAGCGCGTCGCCCGTGCGCTCGTACTCGGCATGGATGTTCTCGCCCATGACGATAGCGTCGTCGACGACGATGCCGATCGCCAGGATGAAGCCGAACAAGGAGAGCATGTTGATCGACAGACCGAGCACGTTCATGACGGCGAACGCGCCGATGAAGGCCACCGCCATGCCCGCCGAGACCCAGAATGCCAGCCTCAGTTCGAGAAAAACCGCGAGCGCCAGCGTCACGAGAATCAGGCCGAGTACGCCGTTCTTGATCAGCAGGTTCATGCGGTTGTTGAACTCGGTGGCATCGTTGCGCCACACCTTGACATCGATGCCGGGCGGCAGGTTCGGCCGCAGTTCCCCGGCGATGTAGCTCTGCACCGCACCGACCACGTCGAGGACCTTCTCCTCGCCCACGCGGAAGACCTGCACGAAAGCGGCGGGCTTGCCGTCGAAACGAAGGATCAGGTCGTCGTCGCGCAGGGTGTCACGGATGGTGGCGATGTCCCCCAGCCGGATGCGTGCGCCGTCGCGCGAACTGACGACGATGATCTCCGAGAAATCCCGCCAGTCCGTGTTCCGGCCCATGGTTCGCAACAGGATCGATTCCGCGCTGGTCTCGATGTCGCCGCCCGGCAGGTCCAGGCTCGAGCGCCGCACGGTCTGGGCGATATCGTTCAGCGTGAGGCCGTACGAGCGCAGCGTGGCATTGGGCACGTCGATGGAGATCTCGTAGTCGCGCACCTTCGAGACCTCGGCCAGCGAGATGCCCGGCAGGGCGGAGATCTCGTCCTTGGCCCGGTAGGCCAGTTCGCGCAGCGTCGTCTCGTCCACGTCGCCGAAGATGGCCAGCTCCATCACCCGCTGCTGGCTCACGATCTCCCGGACCTCCGGTCGTTCGATCTGATCCGGGAACGAGGTGATGCGATCGACCGCGGCCTTGATGTCGTCGAGCGCGCGGGTACTGGAGACCCCTCTGGCCAGCTCGACCCGCACCACCCCCACGCCTTCGGCTGCGATCCCGTAGACGCGGTCCAGGCCGTCGATGCCCTCGACCTGCTCCTCGATACGCTGAACGATGGACGCCTCGACCTCGTCCGGGGAAGCGCCCTGATAGACGACACGCACCTCGATGGCATCGAAGTTGATCTCGGGGAACACCTCCTGGCGCAGACCCACGGCACTGACCACCCCGGCGATGATGATCAGCATCATCAACAGGTTGGCGGCGACGGGGTGAGCGGCCATCCAGCCGATCAGACGGTTCATGAACTGCCCGCCACCCTGCCGGAAACGACCGTGCGCGAGTCGGGCGCACCGCTTTCGGGGCGGCCTGCGGCGGGGCCGGCGTCGTTCGCCGCGGGGACGTCGACGCTGCGCACCGGCATACCGTCGGTGACCACCCGAAGCTCGCTGCTCACGATACGGTCACCCGCCGCGAACGGATCGGCCGCGATCGCGACCTTGTCGTCCACCTCGCCGAGAACGTGCACGGGCACGATGCGCAATTGGCCGTTTTCGTCCAGCCGCCAGACCCGCCGACCCTCACGCAGCGCGGAGGCCGGGATCAAAAGATAGGGGCCCTGGTCGCGGCCGGCGATGTGAACGTCGGCATACATGCCGACGAGCAGCGGTGGGCCGGGCGGTGCGCCGTCTTGCACCGGGATGCCAGGACGACGAGGATCGTCGACGGACACCGCCACGTTGAACGTGCGCGAGGCCGTGTCGATGGCGGCTTCCACGCGGGCCAGACGGGCCGGCCAGCGATAGCGCAGACCGCCGTGGTCGACTTCGACGACCGCGTCGGAGCTTGGACCCTGCTGCGACCATGGATCGTCGATCATGGCGATATCGGTATCCGTGAGCGAGACCGTGACCTCGAGTGCGCCGTCGTCGAAGAGCCGCGCGAGTTCGCGTCCGGGCTGCACCGTGTCGCCGGCATTCACCTGTTCGGACAGGACGCGGCCCGAGAACGGGGCCAGCACACGGGTGCGCTCGAGATCGATGGCACGCTGCCGAAGCGCCGCGCGGGCGCGTTCGAGCGAGGCCGCGGCCTGATCCCGGCTGGCCTCGCGTTCGTCGAGTGTCTGCCGTGACAGGAAGCCCTGCGCGATCAGCTCCCGGGTCCTCTGGACGGATTGCTCGGCGAGCCTGAGCCCCGTTTCGGCGGCACGGTAGTCGGCCCGCGCCTGCGCGAGAGACGCCCGCACGGGCGCCGGATCCAGTTCGACCAGCATCTCCCCCTGCTGGAACCGGCCACCGGGCACCATCTGCGGATGTACCGCCGTGACGCGGCCCGAGATCTCGGCGGCCAGTGTCACCTGCGTGCGCGGCGACACCAGACCCTGCCCGTGGACAGGCAGCGGCTCGGTGAGGATCTCGGC
>JAUIAI010000304.1 GCA_030425615.1 Gammaproteobacteria bacterium | reverse complement strand
TGAAGCCGTTGCCGGGGTCGAGGCGGCCAACGAACGTCATGCCGTCCGGCGGCGGGTCGTTCATCCCCATGGCGGGCACGGTCAGGCTCTGATTGAGAGCGACGCGGTCGAAACCAGTCTGTGGATCGACGCCGAGGCTCGCGACGACTTCCAATCGCGCCGAGTCACCGGCGCCGAGACGCGCCGTTCCTCGACATCGGCGATGACCTCGCCCGTGGCCACGACCGCCAGACCGACCACGATGATGAACGGGACCACTGTCCAGGCGATCTCGACGGCCGTGCTCTCGTGGAAGTCCGCGGCCTTGTGTCCGCGCGAGCGACGGTGCGCGAAGATGGAATAGAACATCACCGAGAACACGGCGACGAAGATGATCAGGCACACCCAGAGCAGCACCTCGTGGATGAAGTGCTGACCGGCCGCGACGGAACTCGCCGCCTCCTGCAGGTTCAGGCCGTTGACTTTGGGCCCGCCGGGCATGTCGTTGACCGCCCAGGCGCTTGATGCCAGCGAAAGCCCGAGCGCCGAGCCCAGCGCGATGCCTAGTGTCTTGATCTTCATTGCGTGTCAGGTTGAACAGAGTTCTCGTTTCAGGTGACCGGCAGTCCGCCGAGCGCCCGTTTCAGGTCCCGCGCCAGAGCCCCCCGGCGGTGGTGCGGCACGAACCGGCCGACGGTGATCCTGCGCTCGCCCGACTCGAGCTCGAGCAGATCACCGGCTTTGCCGCCGTAGTTGACGCGTAGCCAGGGCGAGGTTGTCGTTTCACTCGACAGTTTCTCCCCCAGGCGGGTCTCCACGAGCAGCCGGTTGCGCGAGGCCACGACGCGCTCGTAGTCGCAGGCGTGACGGGCGTAGAAGAAGAAGCCGGCACCCAACGCCAACAACTCGACGAAAGTGAACGGCAACACCAACCAGGCTCCACGCGAAGCGATGAGAAGGGAAACGAAAAGCGACCACCCGCCCACGAACAACAGCACTCCGCCGAACTGACCCGGCGTCAGTGCGCAGTTCCGCTTGAACAGCCACTCATGCTCGGGCTCGCCGGTTTCGGCTTGGCGCATCGCCAGCATGGCGTTCGTCTCTTCCCATGGTCCACCACAGCGAACGCGCCATTGTAGTGGCGACGCCGCGCTGCGGCAAACCGGCTGTTGCCGAGTTCCTTCGCCTTGACCTGGGTCAACGCGAGGCCCGCGCGGAGCGGGGCTCAGCCTGTGGCGCCGGGCCGCTGGATCGTGATCGGGGTCAGCCCGTCGGCGCGCCGCTTGACCTCCGGGCACCAGGCATGGCCGAACACCACCTCGACGGTCAGTTCGAGACGCCCATCGCGCTCGCGCCAGGCGGCCAGAGTGTCCAGCCATCGACGGTGCCGCTCGCGCGACGTGAGGCCCGGGCGACGTCCGCGCACCGGGTTGCCGCCCAGGGAATGCAGATCGGCCAGCAACTGGCCGGGCGAATCGAACGTGAGCGTCACCCAGTGAACGTCCATGACCGGATCGGCGAAACCGATCCGCGTCAGCGCGTCACCGATGTCGTGCATGTCGGCGAAATGCGGCAGACGGTCGTCCGGGCCGCGCAGCTCCTTGAGCGTGTCCACGCCGAACTGGCTGAACATGAACAGACCCTGCGCCCGCAGCACGCGATACGCCTCCGCCAGCACCGCAGAGGGGTCGCTCAGCCAGTGCAGGCAGAGATTCGACCAGACGAGATCGACGCTGCCCGCCGGCAGCGGCACCGCGGCGGCGTCTGCCTGCAGCAGCTGGATCCGGTTCGCCGTCGACGAACGCGAGGCGAGCAGGCGACCGAGCCAGCCGCCGGCCGACGGGCGCACGGCCGGCCGCGCCGCGGCCAGCACCGGACCGCTTCGATCCAGGCCGACGAGCCGGGCGTTCTCGTAGCGCTGCGCGAGCGCGAGCAGCCCCTTGCCGAGGCCGCAACCGAGATCGAGCACGCGCTCCGGGGCGAGTCTGACGACGTCCAGGCGCTCGAGCATCTGCCGCTCGATCTCCCGGTAGAGGAAATCGGCCCGCGCGAGATCGGGCCCTCGCCGGTCGAACTGGCGACCGACCGCCGCGGGATCTAGGCTTTCGGTCGTGGGCATGCCCGCAGTATACGAACCGGCCGGCGCTCATGCTCGGCCCATGCCTGCCGCCGATCGCCCGGACACCACCGCCCACACCCTGGCGCAGCGCGCCCACACCCTGGCGCAGCGTGCCCGCGGACTCGGCGCAATGCTGCTGCCCGCAGCGTGCCCGCTCTGCGAGATGCCGGCCCCGGCGGGCCGTGCCCTGCTCTGCCGCTGGTGCGTCGCCGCCCTGCCCGGCATCGATGCGCGGCGCTGCCCGCGGTGCGCGCTGGCGCTCGGCGCATCCGGCACCTGCCGGGTCTGCCGCGACCATCCCGCTCCCACCGACGACGCAATCGCGCTGGCCGACTACGCGGCGCCGCTGGACGGGCTCGTGCGGGCCCTCAAGTACCGCGACCGCACGGCGCTCGCGGCCCCGCTCGCCGCCGCACTCGCCGCCCGGGTGGCCGCATGTCAGCCGGCCCCGTGCTGGCCCGAGCTCGTCGTCCCGGTGCCGTTGTCGGAGGCCCGCCTGCGCGGCCGGGGATACAACCAGTCCCTGCTGATCGCACGCGGGCTGGCCCGGCGCCTCGACCTGTCGCTGGCAGCCGACACCCTCGTACGCACCGGCGGCGACGCCGACATGCATCTGGCCGGCCGCCCCCGGGCGGGCCGCGAACGCGCTCTGGCAGGTGCGTTCACCGCCTCGACCCGGCTGCGCGGCCGGCGGGTGGCCCTGGTGGACGATGTCATGACCACCGGTGCGACACTACGCGCGGCCGCGCGGGCCATCCGCGCGGCCGGCGCGGCGGCCGTCAGCGCCTGGGTGGTGGCACGCACCCCCTGAGCCCGCCGGTCGCGGTCCAGGCAATCCTTCAGGTCCTCCGATGCTCCACGTCGTTCTGGTCGAGCCAGAAATCCCGCCGAACACCGGCAACGTCATCCGCCTCTGCGCCAACACGGGCGCGCAGCTGCACCTCGTCCGCCCTCTGGGTTTCGAGCTGGACGACGCCCGCCTGCGGCGCGCGGGCCTGGACTATCACGAGTTCGCCACGCTGCGGGTCCACGACGACTGGAGCGCCTGCCGGGCCGCGTTGTCCGCGCAGCCCCGCTGGTTCGCACTGACCACCCGGGGTACGGCCAGGGTGCACGAAACGCCCTTCGCGGCCGGCGACGTGTTCGTGTTCGGAGCGGAAACCCGCGGCCTGTCCGCGGAGCTTCTCGAGACCTTCCCGCCTGCGCACAGGCTGCGCCTGCCGATGCGGCCGGGCAATCGCAGTCTGAATCTCTCGAATGCGGTGGCGGTGACCGTATACGAGGCCTGGCGTCAGCTCGGCTTCGATTCCGCCGCGAGCTGATCCAGCGCGGCCTCCACGGTGTCGTGCCAGCCGATGTACGACACATGCGCGTCCAGCACGAAGCCCTCGGCGGTGAACGCCTCGAGCATCCGGCGCAACGGCTGGAAGTAGGCGCCGTCGTCGACCAGTGCCACGGGCTTGGAATGCAGCCCGATCTGTCTCAGCGTGAGCACTTCGAACAGCTCGTCGAGCGTGCCCAGGCCGCCGGGCAGCGCGATGAAGGCATTCGCACGCTCGAGCATCAGCGTCTTGCGCTCGGCCATGGTGTCGACGATGTCGAGCTGGGTGATGGGAAACGCCCCGGCCTCCTGACGGATCAGGCTGCGCGGGATGACACCCTGCACGGTTCCGCCGGCGGCCATGGCGGCCTGCGCCATCCGGCCCATGAGTCCCACGCCGCCGCCGCCGTAGACCAGGGTCCAGCCGCGCTCGGCGATCGCCCGGCCGGTGGCCTCCGCCATCAGGCCCCAGCGTTCGTCACGCCCCGACTTGGCTCCGCAGAACACACACACGCGCATCAGACAGGCTCCCCGTGAATGCCCGTTGCCACCCGTTCCGGACCCCGCCCGCGAGCAAGGAGGCCGCTCATGCGTCCTCCGCCCTCGGCTCGCGCGCCAGCAGATCGGCCACGGCCTGCCCGGCGGATTTGCGTCCGGCGAGAATCTCGCCGACGGTCTGGGCGATCGGCAGTTCGACGTTCAGGCGCTCGGCCTCGGCCAGCACTGCCGGCGTGCAGCGCACACCCTCGGCCACGTGGCCGAGCGAATCGACGATTTCGGCCAGCGCCCGGCCCGAGGCCAGGCCCAGACCGACCTGGCGGTTGCGGGAGAGATCGCCCGCGCTCGTGAGGACCAGATCGCCGACACCGGCCAGGCCCATGAAGGTCTCGGTCCGCCCGCCCATGGCCCGCCCCAGACGCGCCATCTCGGCCAGCCCGCGGGCGATGAGTGCGGCGCGCGCATTGTTGCCCAGCGCCAGTCCGTCGCAGATGCCGGCGGCGATCGCCACCACGTTCTTGAGGGCACCGGCGACCTCGACGCCGATGAGGTCGCTGGACGGATAGACGCGCATCGCGCCGTGGTGACACGCGGCCACCGCGCGCTCGTTCACGGCCGCGTGGGCCGACGCGCTGACCAGCGCCACCGGCAGCCCCGCGGCGACCTCCTGCGCGAAGCTGGGCCCGGACAGCACCCCGACCGGCCAGCCGGGCAGGCACGCCTCGGCGACCTGATGGGCGAGCAGACCGGTGCCGGCCTCCAGCCCCTTGCAGAGCCAGACCAGCGGGACCGGCGAAGGGCATTGTGCGGCCAGCGCCTCGAGGACCGGGCGCAGGCCCGCCACCGACGTGGCGACCACGATCAGCCCGGCGCCGGCCAGGGCCTCCTGCAGATCCGGCCGGATCTGCAGGGCCTCCGGCAGTCGCGCCTCCGGCAGAT
>JAUIAI010000303.1 GCA_030425615.1 Gammaproteobacteria bacterium | reverse complement strand
ACCTCCGGCGACTCACCGGCCACCAGCGCCGCCACCACCCGGCCGGTCACGGGCGCGAGTTGAAAACCGTGCGCACTGTAGCCGAACGTGTGAAACAACCGCTCGTGCCGCTTCGAGGGCCCGAGCACAGGCAGCGCGTCCGGGGTCATAGCCTCGATGCCAGCCCAGGTCCTTACGATGCGCGCGCGCGCAAGGCTCGGGAACAGATCGCAGGCGGTCTTCCGGTTGCCGGCCAGCGCGTCTTCGTCCAGGGCGCAGGTGCGTGCGTCGAGATCCGCGCGACCTTCGACGGCACCGCCGATCCAGGCCGACCCGTCGGCCATCTGTTTCAGCGAGAGTGCCCGTCCGTGACAGCCGACCACGGCGTTCAGGAACGGCGGCAGCGGCTCGGTTGCCGACATCATCAGCGCGGCGGCGCGCGCGGGCACCGCCTCGTCGAGCGCGTCAGCAAACCGCGCCGCCCAGGCGCCGCCCGCGTTGACGACGGCGGCGGCTGCGTGAACGCCGAGATCGGAGCGAACGGTCCAACCCGCGCCCTGCCAGGACAAGGCGGTGACCCGTTCGCCCTCGCGAATCCGAACGCCTAGACGCTCGCATGCTCGGCGGAAGGCGTCACAGGTCAGCGCCGGATCGGCGAAACCGTCGCCGTGTACGACCAGGCCGCCGACGCAGTGCGGTGCGATACCCGGCAACAAGCGACGGAGTTCCGACTGATCGATCACGACTTCGTGCGCGAAGCCGGCATCGCGCGCCACGGCCGCACGCGCGGCAAGCGCGGGCATGGCATCGTCGTGCTCGGCCACCCGGACCTGAAGACTGGCCTTGAATCCGCAGTCGGAGCCGAGCAAGCCGGCGAGCGTCGGCCAGAGCGCGTGCGCACGTTCTGCCAGTGGCAACTCGGCCGGATCACGCCCGAGCCGGCGGACGCCGCCCGCGTTCCATCCGGACGCATGGCGCCCCACGGTGTCCTGCTCGATCACGGTGACACTCGCGCCCGCACGCGCGAGCCAGAATGCACTGGACAGCCCGTGAAGACCGCCACCCACGACGACGACGTCCGAAGCACCCGTGCTCATCGATGCGCCCGCTCCCGGCCTTCGACCGCAGACACCGTCACGAGAACCTCCCGAGGCGGTAAGGCGTCATGTCGATGCCCGGGTCCCGTCCGTCCACGAGGGCCGCGAGTATGCGGCCCGTGTGAGGCGCGCCCGTGAGCCCGAGGTGACCGTGCCCGAAGCCCGCGAACAGGTTGACATGTCCGGGCACCGGGCCGATGTAGGGCACGGAATCCGGCGTGGAGGGTCGGCGTCCCATCCACTCGGTCGTGGGCTCGGGATTGAGCCCGGGTAGCAGGCGGCGGGCCAGCGACTTGAACACCCGTGCCCGCCGGTAGTCGGGCGCCGCCTCGATGCCGGCGAACTCGGCGGTACCGGCGCAGCGCAGCCCCATCTCCATGGAACTGAGCGCGACCTTGCCACCGACGTCGTGCACCGAATGATTGAGCCTGACGCCCGGATCCGTGAACACCAGGTGGTATCCGCGCTCGGCCTCCAGCGGTGTGTTCACACCCAGGGTCGCCAGCAGCCGCGCCGACCACACGCCGGCCGTGAGCACCACCGCCGGCGCGGACATCGGCCCGTCGTCGGTGTCCAGGCGCCACCCACCGGCGCCGTCCGGGCGTAACGCCGAAACCCCGCCGCGCAGAATGCGTACCCCATGATCGCGAGCCTTGTCGGCGAGCACGGTGCCGAGTCGCCCGGGGTTCGTCACCCGGCCCTGCGCCTTCACCACGATGGCGCCCGGGTAGTCATCTGAGATGTCCGGCTCGAGTTCGCGCAGCGCTCCGGCATCGATACGCTCGAACGGCACGCCGCGCTCGGCACGCAGCCGCCAGCCCAGTGCGCCGGTGTCGAGATCGGCCGTGTCCCGCGAGACGTAGACATAGTAGGCGTCGCGGATCAGCCCGGCCGCTTCGGTACCGGCCACGAGGGATTTGTACAGATCCACGTTCGGCCGGTTCAGCGCGAGCATCGCGTCGGCGATCGGCGGCAGCCGGGTGACGGCTCCCGCCGCGATGAAGCGGCGCAACCAGCCGACCATGCGTGGCGCATAGCCGAGACGCAACGCCACGGGCCCTTCGGGATCGAGCATCCAACCGGGGACCTTGCGCATCACGCCTGGCATCGATTGCGGAATACATGACCATGGCGAGATCACGCCGGCATTGCCCATCGACGCCCCCTGCCCCGGTTCGTCCCGGTCGATGAGCACCACGGCATGGCCGTGCTCGCGTAGCGCCAGGGACGTACAGATGCCCACCAGGCCAGCGCCGAGAACCACCACCTCCCGGGCGACATCGGCAGACGCCGCAAGTGAGTCGTCAGGCATGAGCGGCAACACCGGTCTGTCCGCGCCGGGCGAGCCATTGCTGAAGCAGCACCGGCACGACGAGCGCGGCTGCCCAGACGTCCGACTCGAGCCCGGGTGCCACGGCCAGGATACCGGCCATGGCCATCAGCGCCCGGGACCACGCGGTCATCGCCGCCAGCCAGAAGCCGGCCACGGCGGTGGCCACCATGAATACCCCGATCGCACAGCTCACGACTGTGCTCACGAACGCACCCCAGGTGAAGTGGGACTCGATGACGATCAGCATCGCAGGCGAATAGACGAAGACCATGGGCACCATGAGCTTGGCGATCCCCAGCGAGAACGCCGACAGACCGGTCCGGAACGGATTCGCCCCGGCGATCCCGGCCGCCGCATAAGCCGATGCGCACACCGGCGGCGTGATCTCGGAGATGACGCCGTAGTAGAGCACGAACAGATGCGAAGCGAGCGCGGGCACACCAAGATTACCCAGCGCCGGTTGCGCCACCGTGGCCAGCATGATGTACAACGCCGTGGTGGGCAGACCGGCACCCATCAGGATGCAGGTGATGGCGATCAGCACCAGCGAGACGAACAGGGTGAGCCCCTGCAGATCGAACGTCACCATGGGAATCCAGCTCACGAGCGGCTGCAGCCCCTCGGCCAGCGTCTGCGCGCCGTTCGTGACCATGAACCCCAGCCGGAAGCCGAGACCGGTGGAATTCACGACGCCGACGACGATCCCGATGGCCGCGCAGACGGCTCCGACCGCGAGCGCGTACTTGACCCCGAGCGCGGCGGCTTCGAAGACGTCCCGGATGCTCATCCGATGCATGGGGTTCAGGAACCCGATCACCAGCGCGCTCGTGATACCCCAGAACGCTGCCATATGAGGCGAGTAACCGCTGAACAGCACGTAGATCAGGACGGCTAACGGAATCGCCGTCGGCCAGCCGCGCTTGAGCACGGTTCCGAGTCGGGGGATCTCGGAGTCGTCCATTCCCCGCAGGCCGAGACGGCGCGCCGTGAAATGCACGATGGCCATGACTCCCAGGTAGTGCATGGCCGCCGGAACGATCGCCGCGATTACCACCGTGGTGTACGGCACCTCGAGGAACTCCGCCATCACGAATGCGGCCGCCCCCATGATCGGCGGTGTGATCTGCCCGCCGGCACTGGCCGCCGCTTCGACACCGCCCGCCAGGTGGCCGGGATAGCCCATGCGTTTCATGTTCGGGATGGTCAGCGAACCCGTGGACACCGTGTTCGCGATCGACGATCCGGAGATCGTGCCGAAGAACGCCGAGGACACCACACTGACTTTGGCGAGCCCCCCGGTGTAGCGGCCCGCGAGCACGGTAGCCACGTCCACGAAGAACTGACCGAGCCCCATGCGTTGCGCGAGCACGCCGAACAGCACGAAATGAAACACGACCGTCGAGACGATCCAGAGCGTCACACCATAGATCCCTTCAGCCGGGAAGTAGATGTTGTTGATGAACTGCGCCCATGAAATGCCCGGATGCATGAGAATCTGGAACGGCATCGAGGGGCCGAAAATCGCGTAGCAGGTGAACAGCCCGATGATGATCGGCACGACGATGCCGAGCGTGCGGCGAACCGCCTCGAGCAGCACGATGATCAGAACCGTACCGAAGACCACGTCGATCGGCCACGGGTCGCCCTGGCGCATCACCTGTTCGGGCAGGAAGAACTCACGGCCGAACAGCGTGAAACGGATCTCGTACCAGGTGATGCCGACATACAGCGCCGATGCGATGCCGGCCACGATGAACAGCCAGTCGTACAACGGAACGTTCCCGGGTCGCAGCCAGCCACCACCCCGCAGGGTCCAGGCGTCCGCACGCCTGATCATCGGGTAGCCGATGAAGACCAGCAGAATGACACCGGACATGTGCCAGCCCATGTGCCAGTAATCCACCGGGACGCCGGTGCCCGCGGTCACGTAGTGGTAGAGCGCGAACAAAAGCGAGAACAAGAATGTGAAGCGAACGAGCCACGGCGCCAGCGCGCGGGTGTTCAGCCCGCTGTCGTACTGACGCTCGAGCTCCTCCGCCTTGCGGGTGTCGAACTGTTCCACGGCTCCCTCCGACCGCACCGTGAACATCCGGCTTGGTCATGGCCTCGCGCCGGCACGACTCACGTGCGCGCGGGCAGGCAAACGAATCCGATCAGTCGCGGGTCGGACCGCACGCAGCCTCGGAAGAGGCCGCCGTCGCGGTGACTCCGCAGCCGGCCCGTGGCCGAACGGCAAGGGCCGGCACGGGCGTGACGCGCGGCCGCCACCGGCAGCGCGTCACGCCCGAGGCACGATCACTTGATCATGCCGGCTTCCTTGTAGAACTTCTCGGCACCCGGATGCAGCGGGGCGAGCACCCCCTTGAGCGCATTCTCGGGCCGGATATCCTTGCCCTTGGCATGCCCCTTGTCGAGCAGCTTGCGGGTGTTGTCGTTCCAAAGCGCCTTGGTGATCTCG
>JAUIAI010000302.1 GCA_030425615.1 Gammaproteobacteria bacterium | reverse complement strand
GTGCGAAGTCCACTCCGAAGAGCACGAGCACGACATAGGAGATGCCACCGAGCACGATGTTGATGAAGGTTTTCAGGCCCAGGTAGGTGGTCACCCGCTCGTTCACCGCCGCGATCGTCTGCATCGCGGCCTCGGAGCGTTCGCCGTGGCCGAAGATGCGGCCGATCTTGCGCGCGAACCCCTCGCGCTCGCTCAGCATGAACGTCGCATAGAGCACGGCCATGAAGATCAGTGATCCGATGCTGCCCACGGAACCGAGCGTCCAGCCGAGCATCGAACGAATGTCGATCAGCTCGGCCAGGCCGGCGCGCGCCTTTTCCCAAAGACCGTCGCCCTCCATGCCGAGGGCGCCGGCCACGGAATCGATCACGGCCTCGATCCGGTCTTCGTACACCGGCGCGGCCGCGACGATCGCCTGCAGACTGCCCGCGAGCATGGCGGACAACAGCAGGATCAGCGCCGTCATGGCGAGCAGCGCGAGCGCACCGCGACCCCCTTCCGGCAGGCGCCCCAGCAACGGCACCCGTGCCATGGCCGCGGCCGCGCCCCGGACGACGTAGATCGCGAGCAGCGCGGTGATGACCGGCATGAGGATGGCCTGACCGAGCTCGAGCAGACCGAGCACGCACGACACGATGACCAGTCCGGCCGCCACGCTGACGATGCTGCCTCTTGGCGCTCGTATGTCGGAGGTCATGGCGTGAGGGCCGCCTTCAAGGTCCACGCGGGGTCGTCGGGCCGGGCGGGCTCACCCCATGATGCCCTGTTGCCACGGAACGAACTCGTTGTCGCCCAGGCCGAGCAGTTCGCTCTTGCTGGGTTCGCCCGAGGCGGTGCGCAGGATCAGCCGGAAGATCTTCTCGCCCATGGTTTCGATGGTGTCCTCGCCGTCCAGGATCGTGCCGCAGTTGATGTCCATGTCTTCGGACAGGCGTGTATACATGGGCGTGTTCGTCGCGAGTTTCAGCGAGGGTACGGGCTTGGCGCCGAACATGGAGCCCCGGCCGGTGGTGAACGCGATGATGTTCGCGCCGCCGGCGATCTGGCCCGTGGCGGAAACCGGGTCGTAGCCGGGAGTGTCCATGAACACCAGGCCCTTCGAGCTGATGGGCTCGGCGAAGCGCAGCACGTCCATCAGCGGCCCGGTGCCGCCCTTCATCGAAGATCCGAGCGACTTCTCGAAGATGTTCGCGAGTCCGCCC
Source organism: Gammaproteobacteria bacterium (assembly GCA_030425615.1). Lineage (GTDB taxonomy): Bacteria > Pseudomonadota > Gammaproteobacteria > Burkholderiales > Burkholderiaceae_E > JAUIAI01. The sequence continues at coordinate 3,665 of JAUIAI010000302.1, read as the reverse complement.
GCCTGGTTGCCGGGGCTGACCACGCCGTTGATCTGGACGTCGCGTCCGGCCGCGTAGACGTCCTTCCACCACCGGATGCGTTCCACGAGCTTCTCGCCGACCTCCTGCGAGACCGCGCGGCGAGTCAGTGTGTGTTCGACGCCGTAGATCTCTGGCGTCTCCGACAGCACGGCCGTGCCGCCGTGGCGCACCAGCAGATCCATGGCCGCACCGAGAGCGGGGTTCGCCGTGATCGACGAGAAGCCGTCCGAACCGCCGCACTGCAGGCCGACGGTGATGTGGCTCGCCGGAACGGTCTCGCGCTTCACGTCGTTCGCCTGGGGCAGCAACTCCTTGACGGCGGCCACACCGGCCTCGATGGTGGCCCGGGTTCCGCCCACGTCCTGCATCACGAAGCCGTGCAGCTTGGGGCCCGGCTTCAGACCGCCGAAATCGAGCAGTCCCTGAAGCTGGTTGCGCTCGCAACCCAGCCCCACGATGAGCGCCGCGGCCAGGTTCGGATGTCTGGCGTAGCCGACCAGCGTGCGCTGCAGAACCGCCATGGCCTCGCCCGTGCGCTCCATGCCGCAGCCGAGCGCGTGCGGGAATGCCACCACCCCGTCGACGTGCGGGAACTCGGCCAGGCGCTCCTCGGTGAACCATTCGGCAATGCGCCGGACCACGGTGGCCGAGCAGTTCACGGTGGACAGGATGCCGATGTAGTTGCGCGTCGCGACCCGACCGTCGTCGCGCACGATGCCCTGGAACGTGGCGCGCTCGGCCTGCGGGATCATTTCCACCGGCTGGTAGTCGCGGCCGATGGCATAGTCGCGGTCGAACTCGGTGAAGTCGATGTTGTGGCTGTGCACCAGCGTTCCGGCGGGAATGTCCGCACCCGCGAACCCGATGGTGACGTCGTACTTGACGATGGGTTCGCCCCTGGTGAGCGGGCGGGCAGCGACCTTGTATCCGGCGGGCACCTGACTGCGGCTGGTCAGGTCGGCGCCGTCCGGGCCTGCACCGGGCAGCTTCGCCCCGATGCCGATGTCGGTGCGCGCAACCAGGACGTTGTCGTTGGCGTGCAGTCGCAGCGCGGGGCCGAGGGTCTGTTTGGCGTGCAGGTCGATCATGGGGAATTCCGGCAGAAGCGAAGAAGAGCGGCGCGAGTACGGGCGCCGAAGGCCCTCATCTTACGCCGCGGACATCGCCCACGCAGTGATCGCTCCACGAAGCAGCCCCCGGGGGCACCGCCGTGGATTTGCGAGAATCCCCCGAACCTGTCAATCGGCAGCCGCGAGTGCGCGGCGGGGAGAGTGGATGATGCGTATCGCGGTCATGGGAGCAGGCGGGCTCGGCGGGTATTTCGGCGCCAGACTCTGCAAGGGAGGGGCCGATGTCAGTTTCGTGGCCCGGGGCGGACACCTTCGGGCGATGCAGCGTGACGGCCTGCGCATCGAAGGTCCCGAACCCATGCACATCAACCGGGTCGAGGCGACCGACGATCCGCGCGTGATCGGCGAGGTCGACCTCGTCATGGTCTGCGTCAAGCTCTGGGATACCGAGGCCGTGCTCGAGCAGATGCGCCCGCTGGTGGGGCCGCGAACGGCCATCGTCTCGTTCCAGAACGGCGTCCTCAAGGACCAGATGCTCACGAATGCCTATGATCCGGCCCAGGTGATGGGCGGCATCGGCTACGTGGCCGCGACGATCGACCGCCCGGGCGTCATCCGCCAGACCGGCCCCATGCAGCGGCTGCTGTTCGGGGAGTTCGACGGTTCGCGCTCCGCCCGCGGCGAGGCCTTCCTGGCAAGCTGCCTGGCCGGCGGTATCAACGCGGAGCTCTCCGGCGACATCGTGCGTGAAATCTGGCAGAAGTACGTGTTCCTGGTGGGTTTGTCCGGCACCACGACCACCATCCGCAAGACTATCGGACCGATTCGAGAGAATGCGCAGACGCGGACATTCCTTCTGGACGTGATGCGCGAGGTCGTCGCGGTCGGTCGCGCGCACGGGGTCGATCTGCCCGAGGACTACGCGCAGGCCCGCCTGGCGTTCGCCGATGGTGTCGATTACGGCATGACCTCGTCCATGCATCACGACCTGGAACGCGGCAACCCGCTCGAGGTGCGCTGGCTGGCGGGAGCTGTCGTGGAGCTGGGACGAAAGAAGGGCATTCCGACGCCGCTGAACCGCGCCATCGCGGACATCCTGGCCTTGCACGCGGCCGGCGGCAGCGAATCGTGAGGCGTTCGGTTCAAGAGGCGCGCAAGGGCGGAACCGTCGCGATCGGACGACGACGCGCGCTGGCGATACGGCAGTCCTCCCGGGCTCAGTCGCCTTCTTCGAGCATCGCCCGCAGTTGCGCCTTGGCGATCTTCTCCAGCGTCGAGCGCGGGAAGTCGTCGATCAAACGAACCTCGCGAGGACGCTTGAAGTCCGCCAGGTCCCGCGTGCACGTGGCCTGCACCGCCGCGATCAGCGCCTCGCGCTCGTCCGCATCGGTGAGCAACGTGCGCACGAACGCGACCGGGACCTCATCGAGCATCGGGTGGCGTCGAGCGACCACCGCCGTTTCCTCGACACCCGCGACGGTGATCACGACGCGTTCGATCTCCGAGGCCGAGACGTTCTCGCCGCCCACCTTGAGCATGTCCTTGCTGCGGTCTCCGAAGTAGAGTTCACCGCGCTCGCCCACGCGTATCTTGTCGCCGGTGAGGAAGAACCCGTGCTCGTCGAAGCTGTCGGCCGTGGCCTGCGGGTTGTGCAGATACTCTGCAAAGAGCGACAGCCCGCGCACCCCGCGTATCGCCAGATCGCCCGTGTCACCCGGCTGACACGGGCGGCCGAGCGCATCGGTGACGCGGATCTCGTACTCGGGCGCCGGTCGGCCGATGGACATGGGTTCTGCCGGCTGGTCGTGCGTGGAGAGGATCCCCTGGGTAATGGTTTCGGTCATGCCCCACCAGCCCATGCAGCGCACACCGAACAGCGCGTCCGTGGGCGGCTCGGCCACGGCGTTGCCCCACAGCCGGAAGTGGTGCGATTCCGGAACGGGGTGATGCGAGAGCGCTCGCGTCAGGAACGGCATCAGCGATGTCCAGGTGCAGCGTTCCTCGTTGGCCACGGACCAGAAGCGCGAGGCGGAGAACCTGGGCTGCACCACCGCCGTGGCTCCGGCCCACAGGCAGGCGAGTATCGAGTACGCCTGGGCATTCGTGTGGAACAGCGGCAGCATCACCAGGTGGATGTCGTCGGGACGCAGTCCCTCGTGCGTTGCATTCACCCGCGCGCCCCAGAGCGCATTGGCGTGTGTCCAGCTCACCCCCTTGGGCCGCGAGGTCGTGCCCGAGGTGTATTGCACCGAGAAGGGCGCGGTGGGGTCGTGCGGACGCTCCGACAGCGTGTCCGGGTCGCCCAGCAGGGCCTCGAAGGCATCGGCCGCCGAAGGCGCGCCGCCGTCCGGCGACGCGCCGTTGTCCGTGCGGGTCACCGCGAGCCAGGGCAGCGAAGGGCAGGCCGCCGACACCAGCGAGACGAACTTCGGCTGGGTGATGCCGCCCACCACCCCGGCGTGCCCGGCGAAATAGGAGACCTCTTCCTGGCTGGCCCGGGCATTGGTGGTCACGGCGATCGCCCCCAGCCACGCACAACCGAACCACGCGAAGATGGTCTCCGGGCAGTTGTCC
>JAUIAI010000301.1 GCA_030425615.1 Gammaproteobacteria bacterium | reverse complement strand
GGATCAATGGCGGGCTCAGCGCCTGCTCGGGAGAGGGAAACCGGAACGGGGTGACATGGTCGTCGACGACGGCGGCGATTGGTTCCATGCGGGCGAGCGCCTTGAGCCGGTAGAGGTCGCGGAATGCGTCGGTCGCGCTCAGGCCCTGGGCGCGCTCGATGATCTGCCTCGTCACGGGGTGAACGGCCTGCGCGTTCTCGGCCAGCAGCGATTCGATGACGCTGTGACGTTCGGCCACCCAGGCCCCGTGATAGAGCAGGGCGGCCACGGCGCGGAAGGGCTCCAGGTCGACAGGCACGACCCGCGCGCCAGCCTCCTGCAGCGTCGCCACGGCACGCGCGAACGCCGCGCGATCGGCGTCGTCCAGCGGGGCGAGACCGGCGGCATCCGGGATGCCGATTCGGACGGGTAGGCCCGCGGGTGCCTCGGGCAGGGAGATCATCGGCCGCGAGAAGGGGTCGGCGTCGTCGAAGCCCTCGGCGGCCGTCAGCACGCGCCGGGCGTCGGCCACGGTGAGCGCGAAGATCGAGATCGTGTCCAGCGTGCGGCAAGCCGGCACCACCCCGCGGGCGGAGAGCAGACCCAGGGTGGGCTTGAGCCCGACCAGGTTGTTGAGCGCGGCCGGGACCCGTCCCGAGCCCGCGGTATCGGTGCCCAGAGAGAACGAGACGATACCGTGCGCCACCGCGACTGCCGAGCCCGAACTCGAGCCACCCGGAACCCAGCGGGCATCGAGCGCATTCCTGGGAACCGGGTAGGGCGTTCGCATGCCGACCAGGCCGGTCGCGAACTGGTCGAGGTTGGTCTTTCCGATGACGATCGCGCCGGCCGCGCGCAGCGCGGCGACCACCGCGGCGTCTTCGGTCGGTTCGTAGGCGTAGGCGGGGCACGCGGCCGTGGTCGGCAGACCGGCGACGTCGATATTGTCCTTGACGGCGAAGGGCACGCCCCAGAGCGGTCTGGCCACCGGGTCGAAGGGGCCGAGGCCAGCCAACTGCCCGTCCAGTGCATCCCGGTCGAACCGCGCGATGAAGATGCCTGGATCGTCGACGCGTTGCAGGCGGGCGAGGACCTCGTCGACGACCGCCGCAGCCGATTGGCCTGCCGCATACGCCGCGTGCAGCGCCTCGATCGTGAACGGCTGTTCCGGCAGCGGGCCGTTCATGCGATGTCTCCTGCTTCGGCATCGACGAAGGCGATCGGCCGGCTCCAGAGGATCAGGACGACGCAGCCGTCGGGCGAACTCACGTCGTGCTGCGATCCCGGGTGGTTGATGACGACCGTACCGGCGGGATAGCTTCCCCGGACGTCGCGCTGCTCCCCTTCGAGCATGATGACCATCTCGGCACCCGTGTGGCCGTGCTGCGGCACCGTCGCTCCGGGGGCGTAGCGCAGCACTGCGGCCTGCGCATTCTCGGGATCCTCGCCGGTATCGAGCCGGCAGATCTCGATGCCCTCGCGAAACGGCTCGAACGTCAGCTGGCGCCAGCCTCCGTTCAGAATGCCGGGTATCACCGTGGCTTCAGCCATCGATCGCCTCCATGACCTGGGCCGCCGTGGCTGTCCAGCCGACGATCGCGCCCTGTGCGCGGATCATCTCCAGCGTGGCCCGCTTGAACTCCGGGAAGTAGCTCTCGGTCGCGTCCTCGACCAGCAGACAGTCGAAACCGCGGTCGTTGGCCTCGCGCATCGTCGTCTGCACGCAGACCTCGGTGGTCACGCCCGCGATCACCAGTTGACGCACTTCGGCATCGGCCAGCACGACTTCGAGCGGCGTCCGGGTGAACGCACCCTTGCCAGGCTTGTCGATGACCGGCTCACCGGGGCGGGGGGCGAGGGCGGGCACGATCTGCGCACCCGGTTCGCCGGCCACGAGCAGCCGACCCATCGGACCGGGATCGCCGATGCGCAGCGACGGTTGTCCGCGGTCGCGCTTGCTCGGAGGGCAGTCCGACAGATCCGGCCGATGGCACTCACGGGTGTGCACGATCGGCAGGCGGGCACGCCGGAAGGCCTGCAGGAGCGCCGCCACGGTGGGCACAATCGCCTGCAGCGGCGCGACGTCGTTGCCGAGGCTGGCGCCGAAGCCGCCGGGCTCGATGAAATCGCGTTGCATGTCGATGACCAGAAGCGCCACGGCGCGACGATCCATCTCGAACGGAAACGGCTCGGCGGCGATCGTCGTCATGACGGGTTCTCCTGGTCCGACTTGCGGGTGGCCGGCATGGCGGTCAGTGCCCGTGGCCGGCCATGTGCCGGCCGATCGTGGCGAGGTCGGCATCTGCACGCGGGGCCTCGTAACTGATCCGGCCTTCGCTCATGACGAGCACCCGGTCGGACAGCGCCATGATCTCGTCGAGGTCTTCGCTGATCAGCAGCACCGCGCAGCCGTCGGCGCGCGCGGCCAGGATCTGGTTGCGGATGTCGGCGGCTGCGGCGAAGTCGAGGCCGAAGCAGGGATTGGCCACGAGCAGCAGCGACACGCCGCCGCTGAGCTCGCGTGCGAGCACCGCGCGTTGCACGTTGCCGCCCGAGAGCGAGGCGATCGGACTGTCGAGACCCGTGGTCTTGACCCGGTAGCGCTCGACGAGCCGTTGCGCCCGCGCGCGCATCCGCGCCGGGGCGAGCCAGAAGCGCTGGTCGCCGGCGTCGTCGAGATCGAAATCGCGAAACGCCAGGTTCTCTCCCACGCTCATCGTCGGCGCGCACGCGTTGGCCAGCGGCTCCTCGGGTACGCAACGGATGCGGTGCCGCCGAACCTGTTCGCGGCGGCCGGTGAAGGGTTCCCCGCCCACGAGGATCTCGCCGGCGCGAGCCGACCGCTGACCGGTGAGGAGTTCCATCAGCTCGGTCTGCCCGTTGCCCGAGACACCGGCCACCCCGACGATCTCGCCGGCGCGGACTTCGAGCGAATTGATGGCCAGCGGCTGCAGACCGGAGCGGTCGTCCGCGCGCAGCCTCCGGATGGCGAGCTTCGGCTCTCCAGTCGGGTCGGAGCCTTCGATCCGGGTCACGGGCGGAGCGCTGACGTCCTCGCCGACCATCAGAGTGGTGAGTTCGCGCACGCCGAGTCGGGAGACGGGGCCGCCACCGACCCGGCGACCACGGCGCAGCACGGTGACGTCGTCCGCGAAGGCCGTCACTTCGCGGAACTTGTGGGTGATCATGAGCACGGTCAGTCGGCCGGCGTGAGTCATCTCGCGAATCAGACCGAGCACCTCGTCCGCCTCGCCGGGCGTCATGACCGAGGTCGGTTCGTCGAGCACCAGGAAGCGCCGGCCCAGATAGAGCTGCTTCAGGATCTCGAGCTTCTGCTTCTCGCCGGCCGCGAGCTGGGCCGCCGGCACATCCAGAGGCACGCGAAACGGCATTCCGCCCAGGAACTCCTCCATGGCCGCGCGCTCACGCGACCAGTCGACGATGCCGGGCACCTCTTCGCGGCTGATGAGCAGGTTCTCGGCGCCCGTCAGCGAGGGTGCGAGCGTGAAGTGCTGGTACACCATGCCGAGGCCCAGCAGGTGCGCGGCGCGGGGGTCGGGAATGTCGCGCTCCCGATCGCCGACGATGACACCACCGGCCGTGGGGCGGTAGAAGCCCATCAGACACTTGACCAGGGTCGACTTGCCCGCACCGTTCTCGCCCAGCAAGGCGTGAAACGTGCCGGCCGGCACCCGCATGGAGACGTCGTCCAGCGCCAGCAGGGATCCGAAGCGCATGCTCATGGCGACCACTTCGATCCCGAGGGCACCGTTCTCGTCGCCGGGCGCCGCGATCCCTGGGTCGGCGGCTGCCACCGAGGTCTCGGAGGCGCCGGCCACGGAGTCGTCCACGGGTGCGAACGGCCTCACGGCAGCTCGGCCACGAAGGTGCGGCTGTCGCTCACCGCCCCGAACACGCCGCCCTGCATCTTGACCATCTTGATCGCGGCTTCGTGATTGCCGAGATCCGTCGCCCCGCAACAGTCCTCGAGCAGCAGACACTCGAAGCCGCGGTCGTTGGCTTCGCGCATGGTCGTGTGCACGCACACGTCGGTCGTGATGCCGGCGAGCACCAGGTTGCGGACACCGCGGGTGCGCAGGATCAGCTCGAGGTCGGTGGCACAGAAGCTGCCCTTGCCGGGCTTGTCGATGATGATCTCGCCCGGCAGCGGCGCCAGCTCGTCGATGATCTCCCAGCCGGGTTCGCCGCGGACCAGGATCTTCCCGCAGGGGCCCGGATCACCGATGCCAGCGCCGATGCGCTGCGAGCGCCAGCGTTTGTTCGCCGGCAGGTCCGAGAGGTCGGGCCGGTGCCCTTCGCGGGTGTGCAGGACGTGATAGCCCTTGTCGCGCATCGCGGCCAGAACGGTCTTGATCGGCTCGATCGGCGCGCGCGTAAGGCCCAGGTCGTAGCCCATCGTATCCACGTATCCGCCGGGGCCGCAGAAGTCGGTCTGCATGTCGATGACGATCAACGCGGTGTTCTGCGGCGAGAGCTCGCCGTCGAACGGCCACGGATAGGGATCGGCCTTGACGTAGCTCATTCCGCTTTCTCCTGCCTGCCGGGGGTGTAGGTGCGCTCGGGCCTGGGGAAGCCGCAGCTCGTGCCGTCGGTGACCTGTACCTTCTCTTCCCACGGCAGCGAATAGCGGCCGGCCACCAGGTCCTGCATGTAGGTGTAGGGGCAGTCGCCGGCACCGCCTGCCACCGCCGTGAAGCCGCGGTGACCGAGTTGGTAGATGTTGTTCTCCACGCCCCACTGCTCGCGCGCCTCGCGCACGAGATCGGGGCGGACCTCGGCGGTGATGATTTCGTCCGGCCGCCCGCTCGTGCCGTGCGCGAGGATCGTGCCGTCGAAGTTCACGATCATGCCTTCGCCCATGCTGTCGAAGGTG
>JAUIAI010000300.1 GCA_030425615.1 Gammaproteobacteria bacterium | reverse complement strand
GGCTGTTCAAGCGCCTGATTTCGACGGATCTCCCGGACATCCCGACCGGGAAAATCGCTGAACAGCCAGTTCGAGTGGTCAGCAGCGCATGCTTCGTCAGCTCATCACCCTTCTGCTCGTCGCCATCGTCGGCGGGCACGCGTCCGCGATCGAGGTCGACCAACGCCCTGAAATCGTGGTGGGCATGCTCGTCCCGAGCGACGACGCGCGCCGGCCGGCCGGCGCGGCGGTCGAGTCCGGCATTCAGGCCCTGTTCGACCGGGTGAACCGTCATGGGGGCGTGCGCGGACACAGGCTCAGGCTCGCGGTGAAGCGATACCCATGGAATCCAGGCCTTGCTGTCTCCGGTGGGCTGTTCCAGCACCCAGGCGACGATGCCCATCGCCGAGGCCGCAGGCCTGGCGGTGATCGCACCGCTCTGCGCGGACGACAACCTGCGCCGACCGGTTTCCGTCGCCTTCCTGACAGGGGTCGGACACGGTGAACAGACAGTCCGCCTGGTCGAACACCTTCTCGACGGCGGAGCTCGCCGGATCAGTCTGCTCACCAGCGAAGATTCCCATGGCCTGGCGGTACGGCGTCACGCCCTGGATACGCTGGCCAGACACGGCCTGGCCGATGCGGCACTGCCGGACGCCGCCGCCGAGCACGTCAACAAGTCCAGCGATGAATCGCCCCGGTCACCGACCGACGCGATCGTCCTCGCCGTCGCCGATGAACATCTCGAAGCGACGATCTCGCGACTACGCCATGCCGGCTTCGAAGGCGAGATCGGAATCGTGCCGCGCAGCGATGCCCTGACCGTCCCCACGACGGACGCCCCCTGGACGGGGTCGACCCTCGTGAGCGAACCCGAGCCCCCTGCAGGCGCGGATTCGCTGGCCGCGAGGGCCTGCAGACGCCTGCTGGAAGCCGTGCCGGCGGCCGGGCCTCCTCTCGCGGCAGAGCACGGATGCATGGCTGCCCAGTTGCTGCTCGCCGGTCTTCGGCGACTCCACGAACTGCCCTTCGAGCCGGGCGCGCTGATCTCAGCGCTCGAGCGTCCCGGCCGCGCGGATTCCCGGGCGTCTGCGCACGCCGCCGGCTTCACGGCTTTCGATCACCAGTTGAACACGGCGGTGTCCATTCGACCGCTGTCACTGCCCTCCCGCCTCAGCCTGGACCAATTGCGCCCATGAAGATCTCCCAGCGTCTCGTCCTTCAGTCAACGATCGCGGGAACCGCGCTGATCGCCGTCGTGGCGCTCGGCACGATCAGCCTGCGGTTCATCGATCGCGACCTCGGCCGCCTGACAGAGCGGGTCACCCCGCTGAAAACCGCCATCACGCGCGTCGACGGCGCGTCGGAGCGGGTCGTCTCGGCCACCCTGGACGTAGCCCGCGCCCGCGACGAGGCGTCGCTGAACGAGGCTCTCGCAACGCTCGGTCAGGCGCGGGCCGAACAGGACATGTTGCTGGAAGAGGCGGCGACCTACGACGGTTCCCGCAGCGTGGACGGGACCGGGTTGTCGGCGTTCGGAGACCGGGTTCGCAATCTGGTGGAACAACGTCTCGCACAACAGACCACGGACGCCGAGACCCGCTCCGAGAGCGCGGCACTGATGCAGCGGACCAAGCTCATGCTGCCCCGGCTCGTCACCGGAGCTCGCATGGTGAGTCAGCGCGATGCCGCCGAGAAGGCCACCGTCGATCTGGAGATCGCCGACCTGGTCCGGCAACAGCGCGACGTCCTGGTCATCCGGGTGCTCCTCAAGGAGGCCGAGTCACTGGCATTCGCGATCGACGGTCTGGACGATTTCGGCGGGCTCAAGGCGCTGCAGCGCCGCGCCTCGGTGGCAAGCGAGCGATTCGCGCCATACCTGGACGCGGAGACCACGAAAGCCGTTCTGTCGAAGGCCGGCATCGACGGCAATCCGTTCGAGAAGTGGTTCCTGGCCCGGCCCGACGGTTTGATCGCCCTGCGGCGCCAGTCCTTCAGCGGTGACGCCGCCGCGCTCGGGCGGTTCAATGCGGCTCAGGGCCGGCTGCTTCAGGATGCACTCGTCTGGCACGCCGAGACCGACTCCAGCGTCAGGGCGTTGACCAGACGGATCAATACGCTCCAGCAACGCTCGGGCACCCTGGCGACGGCCGATTCGAACGCCTCGGGAACGGCTTCCGCCGTATCGCTGATCGAACAGTCGTTGTCGCGCGCCGAAGGAGCGCTCACGGAGTTGTTCGTCGCGGCGAACGCCGACGCCGTACGCGCCAAGTCGACCGAACTGGGCGGCAACCTGGACGAACTGATCGCCAGCACCGGGAAGCTCAGCGAGATCTTCGACGCGGCCGGCTTCAAACCGTACAGCCGTGCCGCGGACAGGCTCGCCCAGGCAGCCCGTCAGTGGCAGGAGTCGGTGGCAGGCGTGACCGAGGCCCGGTTCGCCCGCTTCGAGACCGAAGCGCGACTGGGCAACGAGATCCAGTCGCTGCGCAGCTTCGTTCGCGAAGAGCGCAGGAGGAACGCCGAACAGCTCGCCGATACCGACCGTCTCCAGGGAGAAATCGAAGCGGGCATCGACAGCGCCGTCGAGCGCACCATGATGCTGATGATGGGCGTCGCCGCGGCCACCATCCTGGCGCTGATCGCGTTGAGCGTGACCATGATCCGCTCGATCAACTCCCGCCTGCGCAAGGCCGTCGCCCTGGCGCAAGACGTCGCCGACGGCAACCTGCATCCCATCTCAGGGCCCCTGGGCAACGACGAGATCGGCCAGCTCATGACCGCCATGGCAACCATGGTTCAGCGGCTGTCCAAGGCGGTCACGCGCATCCGCGAGTCGGCATCGGCCGTGCGCCGCAGCGTCGAGGAGATCTCCAACGGCAACGCCGACCTCACCCAGCGCACCACCGAGCAGGCCAGCCACCTGAACGAGACCGCGGCTTCCATCGCCCAGGTGGCCAGCCTCGCCAGCTCCGGTGCCCAGGCCGCCGAATCCGCTGCCGAGCGGTCTCAGTCGGCCAATACCGCCGCGCTCCAGGGCCAGGAAATCATGACCCGCGCCATGACCTCCATGGCCAGCGTCCAGTCCGGCGCCGAGGAGATCAAGAACATCATCGAGGTCATCAACAGCATCGCGTTCCAGACCAACATCCTCGCCCTGAACGCAGCCGTCGAGGCCGCCCGGGCCGGCGAGCAGGGGCGCGGCTTCGCAGTGGTCGCCTCCGAGGTCCGCTCCCTGGCAAGCAAGAGCGCCGACGCCGCACAGGAGATCGGCCGAATCATCACCAGCAACGTCGAGCAGGTCGACGAGGGTTCCACGCTCGTGTCCGACGCCGGTCAGCGAATCGCCAACATCGCCTCCGAGGTCTCCGAGACCGTCGCCCTGATCGAGACCATCTCGTGCGGCTCGGTGGAACAGTCCGCCGCGGTTTCCGAGGTCAACGACACGATCCACAGCCTCGAGGAATCCACCCAGCACAATGCCGCCCTGGCCGAGCAGATCGCCGAATCCAGCCGCTCGCTCGTCGAGCAGGCCCAACTGCTCGACAGCGCCGTCGGCACCTTCCGCGTCGTGGAAGCCTGACACCGGACCCGTCGCCGCATCGCGAAACGCTCGCGACGCGGCGACGGGCGCGGTTCAGTCGTGTAGGGCCTGCCAGACGCGTGCGGGCGTGAACGGCATATCGATCGGCCCGCGGCCGCGCGCCCGGAGAACGTCGGCCATCGCATTGGATATGGCCGGCATCGAACCCGAGCAGCCGGACTCGCCCACTCCCTTGGCGCCGAGTTCGTTCAGCGCCGTCGGCACGGGGTACGGGTCCACGACGAAGCGGCGGATCATTCCGGCCCGCGGCATGCCGTAGTCCATGAAGCTGCCGGTCAGGAGCTGGCCCTGCTCGTCATAGACGATCTGCTCGACGAAGGCCTGACCGGCGCCCTGCACCACGCCTCCGTGGACCTGACCCGCGACGAGCTGCGGCGAGACGATGTTGCCGAGGTCATCGACCGCCGTGTAGGCGACGATCTCCGTGGTTCCCGTATCCGGGTCCACCTCGATCTCGGCCACGTGGCAGCCGTTGGGATAATTGGCACCGGTGATCGTCTGCGCCTCGCTGTCCAGCGGATGCGGGCCGCCGTCCGCCGGGGCCAGTGCGGTGACGAGCCCCGTGAAGTCGATTTCGCGTCCGCCGCCGGAGAAACGGCCCGCGTCGAACCGGACCTGCTCGATAGGCACCTCGAGCCGTTGCGCGGCCAGCGGCATCGCCTTGTCCAGAATGGCCTGCACCAGGTTCTTGAAGGCGGACCCCGCCCCGTACAGCGACCTGGAACCGCCCGTGCCGTTGCCCACCAGGGTCTGGGCGGGATCACCCGCGCGGTAGCCGATCAGGTCAGGCGACATCCCGAGACCGCCGCCGACGATCTGGGCGAACGAGGTCTCGTGCCCCTGTCCGGAGGGCCCGGTGACCGCATAGAGCATCAGGCGACCATCCGCGGAGAAACGCCCGCTGACCTGATCGCTCGGTGCGCCGCCGGCACCGGACTTCTCGAGGTAGCAGCCGAAACCGATCCCGCGCAGCCGGCCACGGCCCGCCGCTTCAGCCCTGCGACTCTCGAAAGCATCGTAGCCGGCAAGCCGCAAAGCTTTGTCCATGACCGCTGCGAAGTCGCCGCAGTCGTACTCCGTCCCGTTCGGAGTGATGTACGGGAAGGCATCGGCGGGAATGAAATTGCGGCGGCGAAACGCCACCCGGTCCAGCCCGTGCTCGGCGGCCGCATGATCGACGAGACGCTCGATCGCGAAGGCGATGTCCGGCCTTCCGGCGCCCCGGTAGGCGGAAACCGGCACCTTGTTCGTGAACACCAGGCGCGACTGCATGTACAGGGCGGGAACCCGATAGACGC
>JAUIAI010000299.1 GCA_030425615.1 Gammaproteobacteria bacterium | reverse complement strand
AGCCTGAATAATTTTCATAGAAGGCTTCTGACCGATCATCCAAGCAGGAAACAAGAAGCTAGCAAATTCAGACTTGGTGTGACGAGGCGGCATGTTCACGATAAGACGCTTAAGCTCGCCCTTCGCAACCCTTTCTAACTTTTCTGCAATGATTCGATGGTGCTCTCCCGGAATAAACTCCGGCCAAACATGCTTAACAAACGATAGAAAACTCTTCTGAGCAGCCTCCACGCGCTCTATCTGTGCTAAACGAAGCTCTAACTTCAGAACTTTCTCCTGCATTTCGCTGTTTTCTAAGAATTCCATACGTATCGCATACCTCAAAAAATTTTTCACAGTATATCAAAGCATAGCAGACAATAAACCTATCGATTTTTTTAATCAAAAAACGGCTTTCGATAGGTTTTAGAATATCAAAAAAATTTAATGGGATAGGGGTCCCAAGGCATTTTTTAAAATTTTTGGGGAAAGCGAAATGTTCCACGTGGAACATGGTAGGATTTTTACTCTGTATTATTTGTAAACAACCTGCAACTTGACCCCGTTCCCTCGGCCGTGGCCGCCGGCCGGCGGGCCGCGCCGTTGCGCCACGCAAGCGAGATCGCGGTCGGGAAGACGCGCATCCGCTTCCTCCACCTCTAGATCATTTCGTCCGGCGGGCGAACCGATCATGATCGAGCGACGCGGCGAAAACCTGCGCTGGCTGAGGGCGATACTGGGAATCGTCATCTGCGTGGGCTTCGCGGTCGTCCAGTGGCGTGCAACGCCTGCCGACGGTCTGTCCAGCGCCGACCGCTTCCTCTATGACGCCCGGTTGCGCGTGGCCCCTCCGCTGGCGCAACCGCCTGTCGTCATCATCGATATCGACGAGGCGAGCCTGGCGAAGGTCGGCCGGTGGCCCTGGTCGCGCCGAAAGATCGCCGAGTTGACAACCAACCTGATCGAAAGGGGCAAGCCTGCCGTCGTCGGATTCGACGTGGTCTTTGCCGAGCCCGACGCCCATGATCCCCAGGCGGATGGTCTGCTCGCGCAGGCCATGGACACCGGCAAGGTCGTTCTCGGCTACTACTTCACGAGCGACCGCGGCGGCTTCACCAGTGGTGAGTTGCCCCGACCGGTGTTCGAGAGCGCCAATCTGGGAACCGACACGCCCCGTCTGGTGTGGAACGGTTACGGTGCGAATCTGCCGGTCTTCATGCGGGCCGCGCGCAGTGCCGGATTCATCAATCCGATGCTCGACCCGGATGGTGTGACGCGTTCGCTGCCGTTGCTGGCGGAGTTCGACGGCCAGATATACGAGGCCCTGTCCGTACGCCTGCTTCGGGAGTACATGGGCGACACGATCATGGCGGTCGGAGAGGAGTCGATCGAGATCGCCAATGCGACCCGTCGTCTTGAACTACCGCTGTCCGAGGCGCTCACCGCGCTCGTCCCGTTCACCGGACCCCGCGCCAGGGGTGCGCGGAACTTCCGCTACATCCCGGCGGCGAACGTTCTGGATGGAAGCGCCGACTTTTCCGTGTTCGAGAACCGGATCGTGCTGGTCGGCACGAGCGCGCCCGGGCTCGCGGATCTTCGGCCGACGCCGGTCAGCGAGAGCCTGCCGGGCGTGGAGATCCATGCGTCGCTGGTCGCCGGTGCCCTGGAGGGACGGTTGATGTCGCGGGTTCCGGAAGGCAATCAGATCGCGGCGCTGGCCATTCTGCTGATCGGCGGGCTGTTCGCCGTGGCGGCGCCGCGTGCCGGTGCTTTCGGGGTCGTTCTGGCCACCTGCACGTCCGCCGGTGCCTTGTTCGTATGGAACGTGGTCTCGTTCGTGCACCTGGGCTGGGTGCTGCCCTTGGCCGGCTCCCTGCTGACGATCGTGGTCATCGGTCTGTTCAATCTCGCCGCCGGCTATGCGGTCGAGGGGCGGGCAAGGCGCGCGGTCGTTGACCTGTTCTCGGAGTACGTCTCGCCAGACGTGGTCGACACGATGGCGCGCGACCCGCTGAACTATCACGGTCAGATCAGCGTCAACCGTGAGTTGACCGTGATGTTCGCGGACATCCGCGGCTTCACCCGCATCGCCGAGAACATGCCTCCGGACATGTTGCGCGAGTATCTGAACGAAGTTCTGACGGACCTGACGGAGTGCATCTATCGCTACCGTGGTACGGTGGACAAGTACATGGGCGACGCGGTGATGGCGTTCTGGGGCGCGCCCGTGGACGATCCCGATCACGCGCGTCACGCCGTACAGGCCGCCCTCGACATGCAGAAGGCGATAACGCGTCTTTCCGAGCGTTTCGCCGCGCGCGGCTTTCCGCCCGTGGCGATCGGAATCGGCATCAATACCGGCGTGATGCGCGTGGGCGACATGGGATCCAAACTGAGGCGCGCGTATACCGTCATCGGTGATTCGGTCAACCTCGCGTCACGCCTGGAATCATTGACCAAGCACTACCGAACACCGATCATCGTCGGTGACAGCACCCGGGCGGCATGTGCCGACATGCCGTTCGATGCGATCGATACGGTCGTGGTCACCGGACGCCAGGGCGCAGTTCGGATCTTCGCACCCGTACTGCCCGGTCATCGCGCGAATCAGCCGGTGATGGCGACTGCCGCCGTGGGTCAGTCCGAGCCTGCGGCGCAGCGACCGGATGCCGGTGCCCAGGAAGAAGCCACCGGTGCGACGGGCGAGCGACGCGCCCCCATCGACGAGACCCGCGATGAAGCTGCGCGTACTTGGCTGTAGCGGCGGAATCGGCGCCCAGGCGCGGACCACCTCGTTTCTCGTCGACGATGACATCCTGATCGACGCGGGAACGGGAGTGGAGGATCTCTCCGTTGACGAGCTCACGGCGATCGATCACGTGTTCCTGACGCACTCCCATCTCGATCACATCGCAGCGCTGCCGCTGCTGATCGATTCCGTTGGAGCCCGGCGCAGCGAACCTCTGCTCGTTCACGCGCTTCCGGAAACCATCGCGGCGCTTCGCGCCCACATCTTCAACTGGACGATCTGGCCGGACTTTACCGAGATCCCGCATTTCGATCGCCCGTGGCTGCGTTTCGCACCGATCGGGATCGGCGCGACCATCGAACTCGACGGGCGACGGATCAGGGCGCTCGAGGCGCGCCACACGGTACCTGCCCTCGGCTTTCATCTGGATTCGGGTCAGGGGTCGCTGGTCTTCTCCGGGGACACGGGGCCCAACGACGCCTTCTGGCGCGAGGTCAATGCCCTGACCGGCCTGCGTCACCTGATCATAGAGACGGCGTTCTCGAACCGGGAGCGTGACCTGGCCGTGACGGCGAAGCATCTGTTCCCGATTCAGCTCAGCGAGGAGCTGGCCATGCTCGAACGATCGCCGGCGCTCTGGGTCACGCACCTGAAACCTTCTGATCGGCACACGATCGCGCGCGAGGTCGAGGCCTGGGCCGGCCGCCATTCGCCGCGTCTGCTCGAACGCGGCCAGGTACTCGAGTTCTGAGTCCCGGCAGGCCCGCTGACACGATCGGGCAACAGGTGACGCGATGCGTCACCCGACGCTGCGGGTGGGTTCACCAAAGTGTCGCGATGGGTCAGATCTGACGGGAGAAACCGGGCCGGATCCGCTCCCGGACGCCGTGGAATCGCCAAAACCGCCGTTCGTCGGTCCGAGAGCACCGCTGATGTCGGCTGGCACGGGCCCTGCTCCTAGTGGGGACGCCGGGCCAGAAAAGCTCGCGAGTCCAATCCCCCCTGGAGTTACATCTCATGTCTTCGAAAGTCCAAAAAGGTTTCACCCTGATCGAACTGATGATCGTCGTCGCGATCATCGGCATTCTGGCCGCCGTCGCGATCCCGGCCTATCAGGACTACACGGTTCGCGCCAAGGTCACGGAAGGCCTGTCGCTCGCCGGCGGTGTGAAGGCAACGGTCAGCGAGAACGCCGCGAACGGTGTCGCGCTCGACGCCGCCACCCCGGGACAGAACGGCGTGCCTGCCATCTCGACCGCTTCGGTGGCCAGCATCGTGGCCGCCAACGGCAACGGCGAGATCACCATCACCTATACCGGCACGGCCGGCGGCGGCACGCTGGTGCTCGCCCCGCGTGATGGCAACGGCGGCGCTGCGCTCACCTCCGGCACGATCCCGACCAACCCGATCGTCTGGAACTGCAATTCGGCCGGTTCGAGCAAGGCTGGTACGAACGGTACGCTGCAGGACAAGTACGCCCCGGCGAACTGCCGCAGCTAAGCACTCCGGTGCTGACGAAAAAGCCGCCCACGGGCGGCTTTTTCTTGAGCGGTCGACGCGCCGTGTCCGACCCGGACCCCAGCGGCGCGACCTTCTCCCCCCGAGGTCCCAGATGAACTCCCGTCCGAAAACCCAAGGTGGCTTCACGCTGATCGAACTGATGATCGTCGTCGCCATCATCGGTATCCTGGCCGCCGTCGCGATTCCCGCCTATCAGGACTACGTGGTCCGTGCGCGCGTGGCCAATGCGCTGACGTTGGCCAACACGGCCAAGGGCGCGGTCTGGGAGAATGCACTGATCGGCAGTGCCGACCTCGGTCTGGGCTACACGAACCTCGTCAACCCGACGGACGAGATCACCGCGCTGGACATCGATTCCAACAACGGCCGGATCACGATCACGTTCAATGCCAGGGTGGAGGCCGGCGCGGTTCTCGTGCTGGCGCCGAGTTCCGGCGGTGCGCCGCTCGTCGCGGGCACTGTCGCCCAACAGGCGATCACCTGGGTCTGTCATCCTGCCGACTCGACACTTCAGATCCGCTACCGCCCGCCTTCCTGCCGCTAGGGCCTGTCAACACTCATCCGATCCCCGTCGTGGAGGCGAGAAATCTACCGGATGACGCATGGCAGGAGACGCCTCGATGGCTGGCCGGCGTGC
>JAUIAI010000298.1 GCA_030425615.1 Gammaproteobacteria bacterium | reverse complement strand
CAACCATGTCGCGGGCAACATCACCTCCTCCGAACTCGGCCCCGAGCTGCTGGCGGCCACCGAGCGCTATGCGAACCTGCAGCTCGTCAGCAAGGTGCTGATGACGACCGTGGTGTTGTCGCTCGCGATCGCTTTGCTGGTCTACATGCTGCGCCGCCTGCACGCCGGCCAGCGCACGCGCACGAGCGTCGAGGGCGCCATCGAGTGGGTGCTGATCCTCTGCTCGAGCGTCGCCATCCTGACCACCGTCGGCATCGTCCTGTCGGTGCTGTTCGAGTCGATGCGCTTCTTTGCCAAGGTGCCGGTCAGCGAGTTCCTGTTCGGGCTCGAGTGGAGCCCGCAGATCGCGCTGCGCGCCGACCAGGTGGGATCGTCGGGAGCCTTCGGG
Source organism: Gammaproteobacteria bacterium (assembly GCA_030425615.1). GTDB lineage: Bacteria > Pseudomonadota > Gammaproteobacteria > Burkholderiales > Burkholderiaceae_E > JAUIAI01. The sequence continues at coordinate 4,515 of JAUIAI010000298.1, read as the reverse complement.
GCCATTCCGCTGTTCGTCGGCACCATGCTGATCTCGCTGATCGCGATGCTGGTGGCGGTGCCGATCGGCCTGTTGTCCGCCGTCTATCTGTCCGAGTACGCACCGCGCAGCGTGCGCGCCTATGCGAAACCGATGCTCGAGATCCTCGCCGGCATCCCCACGGTGGTCTACGGCTTCTTCGCCGCACTGACGGTGGCGCCGTTCCTTCGCGGCCTCGGTGAGAGCGTCGGCCTGGACGTCGCCAGCGAAAGCGCCCTGGCCGCCGGTCTCGTGATGGGCATCATGATCATTCCGTTCGTGTCGTCGCTGTCCGACGACGTGATCAACGCCGTGCCCCAGTCGCTGCGCGACGGCGCGCTCGGCATGGGCGCGACGCACTCCGAGACGGTGCGCAAGGTGATCCTGCCCGCCGCACTGCCCGGCATCGTCGGCAGCATCCTGCTCGCGCTGTCACGCGCCGTGGGCGAGACCATGATCGTGGTGATGGCCGCCGGCCTGGCCGCCAATCTCACGGTCAACCCGCTCGAGGCGGTGACCACCGTGACCGTGCAGATCGTGACGCTGCTCGTCGGCGATCAGGAGTTCGACAGCGCCAAGACGCTGGCGGCCTTCGCGCTCGGCCTCATGCTCTTCGTCGTCACGCTCGTGCTGAACGTGATCGCACTGCACATCGTGCGCAAGTATCGGGAACAATATGAGTGATCTGACCCTGCCCGGCTCGGCCGGCGGATCGAATGGCACCCGGACCATCGACCGCGTGCGCGCCGGACTGTCGGCGCGCCACGCCGCCGAGCGCCGCTTCAGGCTCTACGGCAAGATCGCCATCGCGCTCGCGCTGCTGTTCCTCGTGCTGCTGATCGGCTCCATCGCGGTCAAGGGCTACTCGGCCTTCTGGCAGACCCGCATCGTCATGGACATCACGCTCGATGCGGCGAGCATCGATCCGGACGGCAAACGCGACCCGGCGGTCCTGAGCCGTGCCGACTACAACGGTCTGGTCAAGGACGCGCTCAGGGCCATGTTCCCCGAGGTGAAGTCGCGCAGCGAGCGGCGCGACCTCTACGGCCTGGTGAGCAACGGCGCCCAGTACCGTCTTCGGAGCATGGTCCTGGAGGACCCGTCGCTCCTGGGCCAGACCGTGAAGGTGAGCCTGCCCGCGGACGACGACATCGACATGCTCATCAAGGGGCACATCGACCGGAACCTGCCCGAGAGCGACCGGCGCGTGAAGAACCACACGCTCGCCTGGGTGGACCAGCTGCAGCAACAGGGCCGGATCGAGAGCACCTTCAACACGACGTTCTTCACCGCCGGCGACTCCCGGGACCCGGAACTGGCCGGCATCTGGGGCGCCGCCGTAGGCTCGTTCTACACGCTGATCGTGACGTTGCTGCTGTCCTTTCCGCTGGGCGTGGCCGCCGCGGTCTACCTCGAGGAGTTCGCGCCGCGCAACCGGATCACGGACCTGATCGAGGTGAACATCAACAACCTGGCGGCGGTGCCGTCCATCGTCTTCGGCCTGCTGGGCCTGGCGGTGTTCATCAACTTCTTCGGGCTGCCCCGGTCGGCGCCCCTGGTTGGTGGCCTCGTACTCACGCTGATGACCCTGCCGACCATCATCATCGCGGCCCGCGCCTCGCTGAAGTCGGTACCCCCCTCCATCCGGGATGCGGCCCTGGGCATCGGCGCCTCCAAGATGCAGACCATCCTCTATCACGTGCTGCCGCTGGCCATGCCCGGCATGCTCACCGGCACCATCATCGGGATGGCTCAGGCGCTCGGCGAGACCGCTCCCCTGCTGATGATCGGCATGGTCGCGTTCATCGTCGACATTCCCCAGGGCATCACGGATTCCGCCACCGCCCTGCCAGTCCAGATCTATCTCTGGGCCGACAGCCCCGAACGCGGGTTCGTCGAGAAGACGTCCGGCGCCATCCTGGTCCTGCTCGCCTTTCTCATCCTGATGAACCTGACCGCCGTGCTGCTGCGGCGCCGTTTCGAGCGCCGCTGGTGATGAGAAAGCCCGACGCCGAGTCGTTTCGCCGGCCACGCGCCGGTCACCCTCCGGAGCAACAGTCATGCAAGCCAACCCAGCCAGCGATCCCGGCCGCAAAACGTTGATGCCACCGCCTGCAGCCAGGAAACAGGAACCCGCCAAGGGCTCGGGCGAGCACAGTGTCGAGGTCATGCGGCACACCGCCACGGTTTCGCGCGACGTCCGCGCGACCGTGGGTGATCCACGTGTCGAGGATCCCGCGATCCGGTCCTCCGGCGTCAACGTCTTCTACGGCGACGCGCACGCGATCAAGGCCGTCGACCTGGACATCGGCAAGAACGAGATCCTGGCGATGATCGGGCCGTCCGGTTGCGGCAAGAGCACGTTCCTGCGCTGCCTGAACCGCATGAACGACACCATCGACGGCTGCCGGGTCACCGGCGAGATCGTGATGGACGGCGAGAACATCAACGGCCGCGACATCGACGTCGTCCCGCTGCGGGCACGCGTGGGCATGGTGTTCCAGAAACCGAACCCCTTCCCCAAGTCGATCTGGGAGAACATCGCGTTCGGCCCGCGTATCCACCGCCTGGCCACGAGCAAGTCGGAACTGGACGACATCGTCGAGGACAGCCTCAAGCGCGCCGGTCTCTGGAAGGAGGTCGCCGACCGCCTTCAGCTGCCCGGCACCGGGCTGTCCGGCGGCCAGCAACAGCGCCTCTGCATCGCGCGCGCCATTGCCGTGCAGCCCGAGGTGCTCCTGATGGACGAACCCTGCTCGGCACTGGACCCCATCTCCACCGCACGCATCGAAGAGCTGATGATCGAGCTGCGCGAGTCGCTGTCGATCGCGATCGTCACCCACTCGATGCAGCAGGCGGCGCGCGTCTCGACCCGCACGGCGTTCTTCCACCTCGGCGACCTGATCGAGATCGGCCAGACCAAGCAGGTGTTCAGCGCGCCGCGCCACCAGCTCACGGAGGACTACGTCACCGGCGTCTTCGGCTGACGAGTCACCGCCGTGTCATGAGGGGTTCCTACGATCGGCCCGCTTCCGATCGAACTCTCCAGGGACCCCAAGATGAATGCTCGTAAGACCGTGCTGAGCGCCGCGATCATCGCGGCGCTCGTCGTTTCCACCGGCTGCGGCGACAGCGATTCGCCGGCCGTCGCCGGCGACAGCGGCACCAACACTGCCGGCGACACGTCCACCGCGGCGTCGAAGGCCGACTTCTCACTGCAGATCCTTCACTTCTCCGACATGGACGGCTCGGACGCCACGGCTCTGAACAGCGTCGCCGGTATGTCCACGCTGATCAACCGCTTCCGTGCCGAACGCCCGGACACCACCGTCGTGCTGAGTTCCGGCGACAACTACATTCCCGGCCCGCGCTTCACGGCCGCCGATGACGATTCCTTCGCGACCCCCGCCCTGCTGGGCACCGCCGGACCGGGCCGGGCGGACATCGCAATGGTCAATGCGCTCGGCGTACAGGCCTCGGCCGTGGGCAATCACGAGCTGGATACCGGGACGGGCGGCTTCGCCGGGCTGATCTCGGCCGAAGACGCCTGGACCGGAGCCGGCTTTCCCTACCTGGCCTACAACATCGACTTCACCACCGACGCCGCGACGGCGGGCCTGGTCGCGGCCAATGGCGTTGACGCCGCCTCCCTGGCCGGCAAGCTGGCCGGATGGACCACGATCAGCGTAGACGGACAGACCATCGGGGTGATCGGCGCGGGCTCGCCGACCTTTCCGGCAATCACGAGCACCGGCGGCCTGACGGTCAGCCCGGGCCTCAGCGGCGGCGCCGCCTTCGACGTCCAGTTGCTGGCGGCCGAACTGCAGCGCGGGGTGGACGAGATGCGTGCAGCGGGCCTGAACAAGATCGTCATGCTGGCGCACATGCAGACGCTCTCCGTGGAGCGCCAGCTCGCGTCGCTGCTGGACGGGGTCGACGTGATCGTCGCCGGCGGTTCGAACACGCTTCTCGCCGACGCCGACGACGCGTTGCGTCAGGGCGACTCGGCCGCGGACACCTACCCGCTGCAGCTCACGAGCGCGACGGGCGAGCCCGTCGTCGTGCTCAACACGGACGCCGACTACAAGTATCTCGGCCGCTTCGTCGCACCCTTCGACGCCGACGGCGTGCTGCTGCCCGCGCTGTTCGACGCCTCGATCAACGGCGCCTATGCCACGCCGACCGACGAACCCGGGCCGGCCGACGACGCCGGGGCAGATGGCGCGGTGGTCGCGATGCGTGATGCCGTCAACAACTACCTGGCCACGCGCGACGGCAACGTGCTGGGCACGACCTCGGTGTTCCTCGAAGGCCGTCGCGCGGCGGTGCGCAACCAGGAGACCAATCTCGGCAACCTGACCGCGGACGCCAATCTCTGGTACGCGCAGCAGGCGGGCTTCCCGGTCCAGGTGTCGCTGAAGAACGGCGGCGGCATCCGCGCCGAGATCGGCCAGGTCCTCGCGCCTCCGGGCGCGGTCAGCGCGGACGACCTCACCC
>JAUIAI010000297.1 GCA_030425615.1 Gammaproteobacteria bacterium | reverse complement strand
GCCTCCAGCACATAGACCCGGGCGCGCGAGAGCAACGCGCCGTTGACCTCGAACGACGGGTTCTCCGTCGTGGCCCCGATGAAGGTGACCAGACCGCTCTCGACGTGCGGCAGGAAGGCGTCCTGCTGTGCCTTGTTGAAGCGGTGGACCTCGTCGACGAACAGGATCGTCTGGCGGCCGGCGGCCTGCGCCTCGCGGGCCTGGTCGATGGCCGCGCGAATCTCCTTGACACCGCCGAGCACCGCCGAGATCGCGATGAATTCGGCGTCGAACTGGGCTGCGAGCAGACGCGCCAGCGTGGTCTTGCCCACGCCCGGCGGCCCCCAGAACAGCATGGAGTGCGGCTCGCCGGCCGCCAGCGCGACGCGCAGCGGCTTGCCCTCGCCGAGCAGATGGCGCTGGCCGACCACCTCGTCGATGTGCCGGGGACGCATCGCCTCGGCCAGCGGCACGTGCGGCCCACGACCTCGCGCCCCGCCCGCGACCGTGTCGACAGGCACACCTGCCCCGGAGTCCGTCGCCTCCCGCGACCGACCGTCCGAGCCCTCGCCGCCGGGAGCGTCGAACAATCCGGGTGTCGGGTCGGCCATCCGTTCGCCCTGTCGCTCAGACGGGCCGGGCCGAGCCCGCCCCGCGCGGCCGGGAAGCAGCGCCCGCGACGAACGCAAAACCGATCATGCCCACCTGCAGGAGCACGATGGCCACCCAGACCCAGTCGGGCCGACCCCAGTCCATGAGCACCCCGAACAGTGCCGGCCCCATGGCCATGCCCACGTCAAGGCCGGAGTACACGACGCCGTAGACCCGCCCGGTGGCACCGGGCGGCGTGGCGCGTTTGACCAGGAGATCACGCGAGGGATTCGCGAACCCGGCAGAGAACCCCATCACGGCGAAGATTGCCGGCACCCATGCGCCCGGCCAGGGCACGACGAGCATCGACAGTGACGCCAGCGCTGCGCCGCCGAAGCCCACCGCAATGAGCTTCTCTGCCCGCTCCGGACTGGCCGCGATGAATCCGCCCGGCAGCATGCCGATCGCGGAGGCGACCATGTAGGCGCTCAGGCAGAGTCCGATCATGGCGGGCGTCATCCCGTGCAGCACACCGGCGGCGGCCGGCGCGAAGCTCTGCACCCCTCCCAGGGAGAACGCGTACACGGTGAAGAAAAGAAAGCTGAGCCAGACCGCACGGATACGCAGGAACGCGAATACGCTCTCGCCGTCGGCTCCGGCGGCGGACCCACCGGCCTGACCCGCCGGTTTGCCGGCGGAACCCGTCGCAGGCGAGCCGGCCGCGACTCCCGCCTTCGGGCCGGACCCCGCCCGGGCGGCGTCCGAATCCGGGCGGGGTGCCGTGCTCAGCAGATGACGCTGCATCGCCACGAGCACCAGCAGCAAGGCCGCCACACAGGCCGCACCCAGATACGCCAGGCGCCAGCTCCCGGTCAGGGTGGTGATTCCCACGAGGAACGCGGGTGCCGCCGCCCAGCCGAGGTTGCCGCTGATGCCGTGGATGGCATACGCGCGGCCGAGCATCGCACTGCGCACGCGGGAGTTGATGATGGAGAAGTCGATGGGATGGAACGGTGCGTTGCCCGCTCCTGCGATCGCCATGCCGAGCGCCAGCTGCCAGTACGCGTTGGCCGTGGAGAGCAGCAACGCGCCCACGGTGAAACAGCCGAGCGCCGCCAGCAACGATGCCACCGCACCGTATCGGTCCACGACGAATCCGGCGATCGACTGACCGACGCCCGAGATCACGAAGAACGTGGTCACCAGCAGACCCAGCTGGGCATAGCTGAAACCGAAATCCGCGAGCAGCCAGGGGAACAGTGGCGCGAGGATCAGATGGAAGAAGTGCGACAGCCCGTGCACGAGGGCCACGAGCGCGATGACGCGTCGGTCCGAGGGCTCGGCCGGCGGGGCACTGCCGCGCGCGGGCAACTGCAGCGATTGGGTGCTCACGGGAGGCTCCGGAGTCTTGGGCGTCGGACAGGGAATCCTATCGCAGACGCGCGCCTGTTCAGGCAGGGGTCCGCGGCGCCCGCGGGGGTCCCGGCTGCGGGCTACCGGTCTCAGCGCTCCAGCAGGCCACGGAGCAGGCTCACCGGCACGCCGATATTCGAGCCGCCGTACTCGGGCAGGATCGCGGTGTTGACGGCCACGACCTTCCCACGTGTGTCGAGAACCGGCCCCCCGCTGCCACCGCTCGTCGTCTCTGCGTCATAGACCACCGCCGTGGGTGAATGACGGCCCACGATGCCCCGGCTCGCAAGCGGAGAGATCATGTTGCGTTCGGCGAGCTTGCGCGCGACCGTCCAGAAGTCCACGTCGCCGGCTTGGGCGAGTTCGTCGAGGAATTCGCTGCCCGATTGCGCAATCATCGAACGCAGCCCGGTTGGATATCCGAGCACGACCACGTCCTCGCCGGCCGGCGGCAGGCCCTCGGCCAGCACCAGCCCTGAGACATCGGGAGGCGCCCGCAGCAGACGCAGAATGGCCAGGTCCGCGTCCTCGCTGGTCCGTTCGCTCTCGAGATCGAAGGGCCGGACGTGATTCGGAAAATAGATCACGAAGCGGGTCATCACGGGTTCGAGGCCGCCCTGGGCCAGAACGGCCGTGCCCGTCTCCATCTCCCAGGGCCGGGCGATGTGCCGGTTGGTCACGATCGCAGCGTCGTCGGCGAGCAGGAAGCCGGTGCCCGTGAACTGCAACTCGGCCACGGGCCCGTCTCCCTCCGTGGTGAGCAGAGGACGCCCGAGCGGAGAAACCAGCGGACGTCCCCCTTCGTCGACCACGTGTCGCAGCATGGAGCCATCGGAAATCTGGCGGAAAGCGTAGGCGCCCTGGATGAATCCCACGGACTCCGCCGCCTCGGCGATCACGGTGCTGACCGCGGACGATTGCCGCTCGAGTTCGGAGAGCCGGGCTCTCGCCTCCTGCCGGAACACTGCGAGATCGGCGGCTCGAAGCGCATCCTGCTGGGCTCTGGCAAGCGCCGCCGCCACACTCTCCAGGCGTGCGAACCCCTGCTCGATCCGGGCCTCCTGGCGCACATTGACCCGATACTGCTGGTAGGTCAGCACGATCAGGACGGCAATCGCCACGGTCACGAGCGATCGAAACCAGAGCGTCGTCTGCCAGGCCAGCCGTGACGCGAGGATTCGTGAGGCACGATAGCAGCGCCTGGGCCAGGGCTGACGACTGGCACGCAGGTAGGCCAGTGCGTCCAGCAGGATCTCACCCACGCTTCGCGAGGGCGCCGCGTCCTGGTGGTGCAGGCGAAGCCTGGAAAGCGGGCCGTCCTCCTCGATCTCGATGAGGTCGCCGTCTCTCAGGACGCGGGAGCGTGCCGGCTTGCCGTTCACCCAGACCTTGTGCCCGTCGCCGACCTCGAGCGCAAAGGTGCCGCCGACCGCCTGCAGACGGGCGACGAGGACCCCCTGACGGTCATCCCCCGGCCGGCCGGCGTGCAGGCTCCCGTTTTCGGCCAGTCTCAGTTCGACGCTCTGCCCGGCCAGCCAGGTGACGGCGCCGACGGCCCGGCCTGTCAGATGCTCGAGCGACCCGACGACGTCGATCGATGAAGCGTCCGTTGTCGTGCCCGTCATCGCGCGCCGCCCGCGGATCCGTCAGGGCGTCATGGACGCACCACGTCCACGTTCTCCGGCACCTCGAAGCGATACCGTCCGGGATCTGCCGCCGGATTGGGTGTGACGTCCGAGAAGGTGAAGACAGTCGTGCGATCGAACGCATCCAGTACGGACATGCGAGCCGGCAGATCATTCGCGAAGCCGAGCGTGATCATCCGAAATCCCGCGTCGGACTCGCGAGGGATCGCCTTCAGCCAGTGCAGTCCGTCGTGCTCACCCTGGAGCTCGATGTCGAAGAACGCGTCCAGATCGCCGTCGCCGAAGAGCAGCGCGGCGGGCGTGGCGGCGATCGCCTGATCCATAGGCCGGATCGTGACCTGCGCGAGGTCCACGTCGTAGAAGTAGACATGCTCGCCATCGGCGATCATCAACTGCGGATAGGGCTCCGTGATCTCCCACCGAAAGCGCCCGGGCCGCGAGAACGCGAACACGCCGGAGGAGGTCTCGCCGGCGGCGTCCGCCACCTGAACGAAACGGCCCGTGGCGCGCTCGGTGCCCCGCACGAAACGCTCGAGTTGGGCGCGCGCGTCTTCGCCGCGCGCCGATGGGGTGCCGGCGGCGTGCACGATGCCGGCGAGAAGGATGATCACCAGGGCGACCAGCCAGACGAATCGGTTCGGTGTCGTGGCACGACGGGCGAGCAGTGACATGGGAAAAAGTGTGCAGACGGAGGGATGCATCGAGTCGGAATGGATAACGATCGGGGCGGCACCCCCGTTGACTCTCGGGCAACGTGGACCGGCGCCGCGTCCGCAGGGTACTGACCCGGCTCGCACCGATCCGTCGGGGCTCCTGCGCAACGCCGCCTGGCTCAGGACTCCTCGCTCGCCGTCGCCGGCACCAGGATGTCGCGACTGCCATTGCCGTTCATGGCCGACACGATCCCGGACTGCTCCATCTGCTCGAGCAACCTCGCCGACCGGTTGTAGCCGATGCGCAGGTGCCGCTGCACCAGGGAGATGGACGCCCGCCGGTGCTTGAGCACCACGGCGACGGCCTGGTCGTAGAGCGGATCCGCCTCGCCATCGCCACCGACTGCCTCGCTCAGGCCGCCGAATCCGACCGCGCTGCCCGCGTCTGCCGACTCGGGCATCCCGCCTTCGAGAATGCCCTCGACATAGTCCGGTTCGCCGTTCAGTTTCCAGTGCTCGGCCACCTTGTGGACCTCGTCGTCGGCAACGAAGGCGCCGTGAACGCGAACGGGCAGACCGCTGCCCGACGGCAGATAGAGCATGTCACCCTGTCCCAGCAGC
>JAUIAI010000296.1 GCA_030425615.1 Gammaproteobacteria bacterium | reverse complement strand
CGGCACCTGATGTGCGGGTGCCGATCGCGCGAGCATGCCGCCGACCGGCCGCGCCGGCGTTTATGTCCGGGTTTCGTCCTGTTCATCCCGGTTTGGGCGGCCCGGTCGAGGTTGTACCTTTCAGGACGTTTCGTGACGACTATCTGTCCAAGTAGTGCACCAGTCTGGTGCAGACCCGGAAAGGAGCCCTGCCATGCGGAAGAATCTGCCCATCACCCAGAACGAGTATCGGTTGCCGGCCGATGCCGCCCTCGTTTCGACGACCGACGAGAAAGGACGGATTCTCTATTGCAACGAGTCCTTCGTCGAAGCGTCGGGCTTCGCTCGGGACGAGTTGCTCGGACAGCCGCACAACATGATTCGCCATCCGGACATGCCCGAGGAAGCGTTCCGCGACATGTGGGCGACGATCCAGCAGGGACGGCTCTGGCAGGGCATGGTCAAGAACCGCCGCAAGGACGGTTCGTTCTACTGGGTCAATGCCAACGTCACCCCGCTGAAGGTCGGTGAGCGCATCACCGGCTTCCTGTCGGTGCGCGAGACGCCCGCACGCGAGGCCGTTGCCATGGCCGAAACCCTGTACGCGACGATGCGCGACGAAGCCCAGCGCGGCCGGTTGCGTCACCGTCTGGCCGGCGGTGTGCTCTGGCGCGACACCTGGACGGGTCGCGTGGCCCGAAACGCCCGTCTGGGGCTGGACGGATCGCTCCTGATGGTTGCGATATCGTTCGTCGGCCTGACGCTGGGCGCCAGCGTGCTCGCCTCGATGCTCGGTCTGGGTCCCTGGGCCAACGTCATCCAGGCGGTGGTGCTGGCGGCGCTGGCCTATGCGGGCCTGCGCCGCCTGGTAGCCAGGCCCGTGCGCGAAATCGAGGCCTTCGCCAGGACCGTGGGGGCCGGGGTGTTTCGCGATCTGGGGATGGCCCTGGCCCAGGTGTCCCAGAACACCCGCGCCGTGATCGGCGACACCCGCGCCGAAATCGATAGCATGCGCACCACGGTGGGCGAACTGGCCGCGAGCAAGCAGGAACTGTCCAACCGGACGGAGACCCAGGCAAGTGCGCTGGAAGAGACGGCTAGCGCGATGGAGGAGATGACCTCCTCGGTGCGTGCGAGTGCCGATCAGGCCCGCAGCACGGCGAACACGGCCAATGACGCCCGCGAGGTGACCGGGCTCAGCCACGAGGCGGTGGGTGACGTGGTGCGGACCATGGATCAGATCGGCGCGGCTTCCAACCGGGTGACCGAGATCATCGAGGTGATCGAGAGCATTGCGTTCCAGACGAACATTCTGGCTCTCAACGCGTCGGTGGAGGCGGCGCGCGCGGGCGAGCAGGGGCGCGGTTTCGCGGTGGTGGCGGCCGAAGTGCGCGCGCTGGCGCAACGCAGCGCGGGGGCGGCCAAGGAGATTCGCGGGCTGATCGCCGAGGCGGCGGAGCAGGTGGAGGCGGGACGCGGCGTGACGAGTCGCGCGCGCGAAACGATCGATGCCGCCCTCGCGCAGGTGGAAACCATGGGCCGTCTGGCCACGGAGATCGCCGACGGCGCGGCCGAGCAGTCCGAAGGCATCTCACAGGTGAACGAGGCGATCTCGCACATGGACTCGGTGACGCAGCAGAACGCGGCGATGGTGGAGGAGCTGGCGGCGTCGGCCGGCGCGCTCAGCGTACAGGCCGATGTGCTGGCCGACACGGTCCGGTTGTTCCGTCTGACCGAGGGCGACCGGCGGTCCGAAGGCGAGCGCGACGCCGCGGGTATGAGACGGCAGGCCAAGCAGCGTCGGGCGCTCAAAGAAAACTGAAGGCCACCTGGAAAAGCCGCTCGACTTCGGGCAGACGTTTCTTGTCGGCGATGAACAGGATCAGCTGGTCGCCGGATTCCACCGTGAGGTCGTCGCGCGCGAGGACGAGCCGGTCTTCTCTCACGAGGCCGCCGATGACCGTGGAGTCGGGGAGCGGGATGTCGGCGATCCGACGAGCCACGATCCGGGAAGAGCGTTCGTCGCCATGGGCGATGACCTCGATGGCCTCCGCCGCTCCGCGTCGCAGCGAGTGAACCGAAACGACGTCGCCGCGGCGTACATGGGTCAGCAGGGCGCCGATCGTGACCTGCGCGGGCGAGATGGCGATGTCGACGGCCGCGCCTTGTGCCACCTCGACATAACCCATCCGGTTCACGATGGACATCGCGCGGCGCGCACCGAGCTGTTTGGCGAGCATGGCCGACAGAATGTTGGCCTCGTCGTCGTCGGTGAGCGCGCAGTACATATCCGCCTCCGCGATTCCCTCGTCGATCAGCAATTGTGCGTCCGTGGCGTCGCCCCGCAGTACGAGGGTGCGATCGAGCTGCTCCGCCAGGTGCCGGCACCGGCGTTCGTCGGGCTCGATGATCTTCACCCGGTATCGCTTCTCGATACGGCCGGCCAGCCGGGCGCCGATATTGCCTCCTCCGGCGATGATCACGCGCCGGATCGCGCCCTCCGGGTTGCGAAAGGCGCCGACCACCCGCTGCACGTCCTCGCGCGCGGCCAGGAAGAACACCTCGTCACGGGACTGTACGACGGTGTCACCGTCGACGTTCACCATGCGGTCGTGACGGAACACTGCGACGACACGGACGGGAGTGCCCGGTAGCTGCTCGGAGAGTGCGCCGAGGGTCTTGCCGACGAGCGCCCCGTGCGGGTGAGCACGCACCGCCACGAGCCGCGCGCGTCCGCCGGCCAGCTCGAGGATCTGCAACGTGGCCGGGTGCTCGATCAGACTTGCGATCGCCTCGGTCACCAGTGCTTCGGGGCTGATCAGGACGTCCACCGGGATCGCGGCGGGATCGAACAGTTCCGGACGATCCAGGTAGGCTGCCGCCCGCACGCGCGCCAGTCGTTTCGGGGTGTTGAACAGCGAATGGGCCACCTGACAGGCCACCATGTTCGTTTCGTCGCTCGAGGTGACGGCGAGCATCAGGTCGGCGTCTTCCAGCCCCGCACGCGCAAGGACGTCCGGATGGGCGGCATGGCCCGCCACGGCACGGATGTCCAGGTGTTCCTGGAGCGTCGCCAGCAGGGCCGGGTCACGGTCGACCACCGTGATGTCGTTCGCCTCGCCGGCAAGGCTGCGGGCCACCGAACTGCCGACCTGGCCGGCGCCGAGAATCACGATTTTCATGCGGCTTGCTCCGCGCCCTTGCCTTGGGAGGGAATCGGGCGATCAGTCACGCCAGTAGGCGGGCAGGAAGAGAATCAGCAGGGTGAATACCTCGAGCCGGCCGACGAGCATGGCGAAGACCGCCAGCCACTTGACCATCGCGCCGGTGCCGGCGAACGTGGTCGAGACCTCGCCCAGGCCCGGTCCGAGCAGGTTGATCGTCGCCACGGTGGCGCCGAAGGCGCTCTCGAGATCGAGCCCCGCCATCATCATGAGCACGGTGATGAACAGGGCCACGGCCACGTACAGCACATAGAAGCCCCAGACGGAATACAGCACGTCGTCGTGCACCGCCCGATGGCCCAGCTTGACCACGGTGACGGCACGCGGATGCGCGAGCTGGCGCAGTTGCCGCACGCCGAGCTTGGCCAGCAACTGCACACGCAACACCTTGATGCCGCCCGCGGTCGAGCCGGCACAGCCGCCGATGAACGACAGGATCACGAGCAGCAGCGGGATGTGAAGCGGCCAGGCCGCGAAGTTCGCGGTGCCGAAGCCGGTGCTGGTGAGCACGGAGGCGGCCTGGAACACGGCCTGTCGAAGCGCGGTCACCGGATCCGCGTAGGTTCCCGCCAGCCAGAGGCTGGCGCCGACGACCGCGCCACCGACCGCGAAGATCGCGAGATAGGTGCCGACCTCGGGGTCGCGCAAGTACGCCGATGGCGAAGCGCGCATCAGCGCGAGGTAGTGGACGCCGAAGTTGATGCCGCCGGCGAGCATGAACAGCACCGCGATAGCCTCGATCGTCGGACTGTCGTAGTGGGCGAGGCTGGCGTCGTGTGTGGAGAAGCCGCCGGTGGCCACCGTGGTGAACGCGTGGCCGACGGCATCGAACACGGTCATGCCGGCGACCCAGTAGGCCAGTCCACAGGCCAGCGTCATGGCCGTGTAGATCAGCCAGAACGCACGGGCGGTCTCGGCGATCCGGGGGGTGAGCTTCTCCTGCTTGGTCACGCCGGAGGACTCGGCGCGATAGAGCTGCATTCCCCCGACGCCCAGCATCGGCAGAATGGCGACGGCGAGCACGATCACCCCCATGCCGCCCAGCCATTGCATCTGCTGACGGTGGTAGAGGACCGACGGCGGCAGCACGTCGAGGCCGGCGATCACCGTGGCACCGGTGGTGGTGAACCCCGAAACCGACTCGAAGAAAGCATCGACCGGGCCGGCGACGCCGACGAAGACGTAGGGCAGGCCTCCGAAGACCGACACCGCGAGCCAGCCGGTGGCGACGATGAGATAGCCGTCGCGCGGCCGCACCGACCAGTCGCGAACTCGGGTGAAACGCAAAAGCCCCAGCCCCGCGGCGAGCGCCATGTGCTGGTCAACCTGACCGATTTCAGCGCGCGTATCATCGACAATGACAGGCTGACCTTCCAGACCCGCGCGGTGGTGGGCAAGAACGCGCATGACCGGCGCAGCCCGGAATTTTCCGATGTGATGGAGTTCATGGTCATCAACCCAACCTGGAACGTCCCGCGGTCGATCGCCATGGGCAGCACCGGCCCCCCGTTGTAGTCGAGGTGCGCGCCCATGAGGTTGACGCGGCCCGGCGCGTAGAAGCAGCGGACCGACGCGGCGTCCCCGCGGCCGTAGCGCTCGAGGAATCCGAACGTCGAGACCGGTTCGAAGATCGACGTCCAGACGGAGTTGTAGTTGATCGAGCTCGCCATCACGGCGATGAGCGCCTCGCCGGGTCCGAGCTCGGGGAC
>JAUIAI010000295.1 GCA_030425615.1 Gammaproteobacteria bacterium | reverse complement strand
CGCGTACTCCGCCTCCGCCGGGCCACGACAGTTTCCGTGGGCGCGAGCGCTCGCAGACCAAACCGAAGCGTTGGGCAACGCGACGGGGGATGCGTACCTGAAACAGATCGCCAACGCCGGGCGCGGGATGGTGGCCAGGTGGAGCCCACCCAAGGCCGCCGAGGCGATGGTGCGGACGCTGTTGCCTGGCGTGCAGTGGCGCCTCCCGCGCGTGGGCATCGAAATAATCGTGCAGGAAGGCACGGGAACCGAACTTAGACTTGTCCTGTCCGCGGATCGCCGGATTGCGATCCAACATCTGAGAGCGCGTGCATGATGGACGCCACACGAGTCAGCATCCACCATGGCAGAAACGCTTTTCTCGTCAAGCGGTCCGGGCGCAGTCAAGAAGTGGTCGCCCAAGGCGATGTACGAGATCGCCAAACAGTCCTACTTCGTCAGCCGCATGACCGGCCCGGAATCGTCCCGGCTCCCGGTCTGCCTGAAGAACGACCTCGAGCAAGGCCCCGGTGACGAGCTCACCATGTACCTGGCGGCCAAGCTGGTCGGCCGTCCGGTGCAGGGCAAGGAGAAAGCCGAGGGTCGTCAGCAGGCGATCAACGACTACACCGACAAGATCAAGATCGACGTCAACCGCATGCCGGTCGACGTCGGTGACCTCATGGATCAGAAGCGCCGGCCGTACGACCTGCGCCAGTCGGTCATCTACCGTATCGGCGAGTACTGGGCCGAGTACATGGACGAGGAGTTCTTCGTTCAGCTCTCCGGCCAGCGCGGCACCGGTTCGAACATCCAGCACCTACCGGTCGGGTACACCGGCTTCCCGATCACTTTCACGGCACCGGACTCGGACCACATCGTCTATGCCGGCGCGGCCACCGGCAAAGCCTCGTTGCAGCAAAGCGAGACCATGACGCGCGAGCTGGTGGAACGTGTCGCGCTGCGCGCAGGCAACTTCATC
Source organism: Gammaproteobacteria bacterium (assembly GCA_030425615.1). Taxonomy (GTDB): domain Bacteria; phylum Pseudomonadota; class Gammaproteobacteria; order Burkholderiales; family Burkholderiaceae_E; genus JAUIAI01. Next base: position 3,955 of record JAUIAI010000295.1, on the reverse strand, counting down.
GGGGGCACGTCCAAGCGCTTCCGCATGCAGATGTGCCAGGTCGAAGGGGCCAAGTACTGGGTCATGATCCTGCACGACGCCTGCATGCACGACCTGCGCAAGGAGACCGGCGAGGCCGGATGGCTGGCGCTGGAGAAGGCGCGCGCCACCGCGATCGGCTCCAAGAGCCCACTCTTCATGGGCGCAGCCGGGGCGACCGCAGTCCTGAACCAGGTCATCCTGCACCAGCACACGTCCATCACCTACACCAAGGACTACGGTGCGGGTGCGAACGTGCCGGGGTTCCGCAACCTGTTCCTGGGGGCGCATGCCGGCCTGCTGGCCTACGGCACCCGTGCCAAGACGAAGAACGGCGTTCGCATGGAGCTCAACCCGTCCAAGACGGATCTGGGCTTCCGCGAAGTCATCGACTCCATCTGCGTCATGGGCATCAAGCGCGCGGAGTTCGACAGCAAGACCTTCGCCGCCATCGCCGTCGACTCGTCGGCGTCCGCCACGGCCGTCTCCCAACTTCTGGACCCGGTCCTGGCGTAACCCGTTCGTAACCCTTCACCGCCCCGGCTGGCGCCGGGGCCGAGGATCAAAGCATGTCCGTCATCCTGCAGTCCAACTTCATCAAGCACGGCCGCGCCGACGTCTCGCCGAGCAAAGACGGCGAGGTGGTTCACCAGCGGGCCGAATACCTGGTGGCGGCCTCCATCGGGGCGAACAACGTCATCGAGATGCTGGCGCTACCGCCGAACATGGAAGTCGTGGACGGCTTCGCCTACTTCGAAGACGTCGACTCCGGCACCGCGGCTGTGGCCGCCTGCGGCCTCATGATCGGCACGCCTGGCGATACGGTGTTCGCCAACCGGACGACCGCCAACGCGATCGGCACCCAGTTCTTCTCGGGGTCGACGGTGCCGCAGACCGGTGGGATCCAGCGGTTCCTGATGAGCAAGGCCGCCATGGACAACCACTACTCCGAGGCCCGCCGCTCGATCGGCATCCAGTTCACGACTGCGCCGGGCACGACGGTGACCGCGAAGAAGGTCTATCTGGAAGTGCTGATGGCGTCGTTCTTCAAGCGATAACGCTGTGGCGAAAGCAACGGGCGGTGGCTACCAATAGGTGACCACCGCCCGCGCTCCACGCAGGCCGGCCGCCGCCGGCGAGTCGTGACCCCGGAATCAACCCTACCCGTTGGAATCCCTCATGCTCATTCAAAGCATCATCCCCCGGTCCAAGTCCTTCCAGGTTCCGCTGCCCAACACCGACGGCTCGGACACCGTCTACGTCTTTCGGCGTCAGGTGGTCGGCGGCCCGCAAGTCTGCGAAGTCGAGAACGAAGCGCACCTCGAACGCCTCCTGACGCTCGAAGGCGGTTCGCTGTTTCGGGAGATCTCTCCCGAAGCCGCGTTGGTCTCGCTCGAGGACGCCGAGTTGCCGCTGCCGCCGCACATGGTGGGCGAGATCAGCGACAGTGATCCGGCACCGCAAGCCAGCCAGCCGCCGGCGCCGGGCGATGAAGTGCCGCTCAAGGACCTGATCGACCCCCGTGATCACCCGGTGTTTCAGACGGCCACGGACGATATGAGCGATGAGCAGCTCGACATCGCCATGGCCGTGCTGAAGATGCGGGTCTCCAAGACGATGAAAGCCGACACCAAGCGTCGCAACATCCAGGAGATGCTGGACGCCATGCGGGCCAACGACCTGGACGACGACTCCCCGGCCGAGCCCGATGCGGCCGGCAGTCAGGCCGGCGACGGCCAGCAGGGCGGTAGCGAGTAAGCGCCATGCCCACGTACACCGGCGCGTGGGTAATCGACCAGGCCCGGTACGTCCTGGCCGATCGCCAGGCGCCGTACCGATACACCGATGCGCAGCTTGTCTCCGCACTCGGCACCGAGTATCAGGCGCTCAAGATCGCCCGCCCGCAACTGTTCCTGGGCCGGTTCGTCGAAGACGCCGCGACGCCCATGACCATCGGGAGCGATCTGTCCCACCTCAGTGAAGTCTCGCTCATGATGCTGGCCGATGCCGTGGCTTCGCGGGCGCTCCTGACCGATGATGACATCGTGGGCGATGGTGGCAAGATGACCATCACCGCCAAGACCGCGCGGAGAGCCTGATGCCTCGTCCAAGCCGCACGTCGCTGGCCGACATGGCCGACAGCGTCATGATGGACACACCCGGGGTGGAGTGGCCGGCCGCACTTCGGGCGCTCAAGCGCGGCGCGCGCAACTGGTATCGAGATTCGCTCTCCTGGCGCGAGCGGGCCACCCCGCTGGTGACCTCGCCAGGCCTGGCCTACTACGACATCCTCGACATCGCGGATGTGTCGGTCGTGGCCGTGCGCAACGTGGTCGTCGGGACCGATGACTTCGATCGGGAGGCCCATCGCCGATACGTCAAGCCAGAGTTCATGCGGATGCTTCATCAGACGCGGCCAGGCAATGGGGCGCCGGAAGTCGCGGCGTGGGTCGATGACCATCTCTGGTTGTGGCCGGCGCCGGCAACGGAAGGTGCGGTGATCGGGGCGACGCTCTGCCTGCAGCCCACCCTGGCCAGCGACGACATCCCGACACGGCTCTTCGACCAGCACGAGGAGTTCATCGTCAAGGCGGCGCGCGCCATTTTGCTCAGGATCCCGAATCAGACGTTCACCGATAGGCAGGAGGCCGCGCTGCTCGAGGACGAGCTGCGCATCAAGGCGGGCGACGAAGCGCTGCGGGCCGACAACGGCAACAGCCTCGCCACGTCCGAATCCAGGCCGTACTTCATCTGATGCGCGCGGCGATCGCCAGGTTCGACGGCTACATGCCGGCAGTCGATGAAACGCTGCTCGCGGACACGCAGGCCGCGTTGGCCGTCGATTGCGATCTGGACTCCGGGGCACTCACCAACTTCATCGGCGCCAAGGGCATCGACCCGTATCCGTCCTCGCCGCCGGCAGCCGATACGCGCTACATCTGGCATCCCCCTTTCCGCAATACAGCGCCGACCGAGGGTGCCTTCATCCAGTCGCCGCACTGGGAGTTTCGAGTCAACCACTTCTCGGCCGTGCCCATCGAGGCCGACGGCTGGGACGAACCGTTCATGGTCAGCGAAAACGGCCTGGTCAAGTACCTGAACGGGCTGTATGACCGATCGGTCGGGGTGTCAGCGCCCGCCACAGCGCCCGCGGTCAGCAGCTTCGATGCGGCGCCCAACGGTGACCCGCTGGTGGAGCGGTACTTCGTCATCACGCTCGTGAACGACAGTGGGCAGGAAGGACCGCCGTCGGATCCGATCGGCCCGGTCACGATGAGCCCGGCCTTCGGGAACGTGACCATCGCGCACCAGCAATCCCTGGGCGCCAATCCAGAGGGGATCTTCAGCTTCCGGGTCTATGTCTCGGCGGGGTCGCAGGACACCGCGAACTTCTTCTTCGCGGGAAGCACGGCGATCAGCAATGCCAACATCGTGCTGTCGCAGGCGGCCATGGCCAACGCCAGCGAGCCCTTGGCGACGACGTTCCTGGATCCGCCGCAGGTCGGCACCAAGCACCTAGTGCTTCTGGAGTCGGGCGCGATCGCGGGTCTGAAGGGCGACTACGTCGTCTATTCGCACCCCACATACCGCTACGGCTGGCCAGCCGACTATGCAATCCGGGTCGACGCCACTCCCATGGGTCTGGCTCGGATGGATCAGGCGCACGTCGTCCTGACCGATGAGCGGCCGCTTCTCATCCAGGGAACCATTCCGGGCGAGATGGTGCCGCGCTTCCTCGAGGTCAGGCAGCCCTGCGTGTCCGAGCGCTCGATCGTCGAGCTGCCGGGGGCAATTGGCTACGCCGGGCCCGATGGGTTCCAGGTCATCAGCGTGAACGGAGCTCGGCTCATCACGGCGGAGTACTTCACGCGTGAGCAATGGCAGGCCCTCAAGCCTTCGAGCATGATGGCCGTCTACTGGAATCAGACGCTCATCA
>JAUIAI010000294.1 GCA_030425615.1 Gammaproteobacteria bacterium | reverse complement strand
GCCGCACCAGGTCATCGATCTGGCGAGTCCGCTCTGCTATGACAAGATCGTCGCGCGCGAGGATCCTGCCCGCTGGGGGTTCAAGGATCTGACGCCGCTCTGGGTGCCGGTGGACATGCGCCGGATCTGACCCGGCGCCGCCCGTTCAGCTTCCGACGCGCATCGTCGCGACCAGGCCGCGCAGGCAGGCCAGCGCGCTCAGGGCCGTGATCCGGCCGGTGGCGGGATTCGCCTCCGACGGCAGGTTCTCGATCTGCATCGTGAAACGGGCGCTGTCCGAATCGACCTCGATGCGATGGATGTTCCGGTCCACGCCCGGATCGGCCCAGATCTGCAGGGTCGTGAGATCAGGGCCGATTCCGGCCAGGCTCAGCGCCGCGATCACGTTGACGTTGGCCGGGAATCCGAGCGCGGCCTCGCGCGCCGACCCTTCGAAGACGAGCCGCGGCTCCGCCAGGTTCGACACGTCGATGTCGTTCTGCACCAGGTAAGGGGCGCCCTTCAGCCCTCTGGGAGGCTTGCGGGTGACGGCCTTGACCGAGTGAATCGTTCCCTCGGCGGCCGCCCTCACGGCGTCGAGCCCCAGCAGGGCGCCGGTCGGTACGATGATGCGCGCGCCCGACTGCCTGGCACGCTCCGGCAGTTCCGGCAATCGGAGCAGACCGCCGACGCTCAGCGGCACGAAGATCCGCCCGGCATCGATCGTCGCGTGGGCGATGTCCGCGAACACCGCCGCCGGTGCGCATTCGAGGACGACATCGGATGCATCGGCCAGGGCCGCGGCATCGAGCACCGGCACGTCCGCGCCGATCTCGGCCAGCCGGGTTCGCGCCCTGGCATGGTCCCGAGCGGCCACCGCCGCCAGCGCCAGCCCTTCGACGCCGTCCGTGAGTCGCCTGGCGACCTCGTAGCCGATGGCACCGAAGCCGAAGATGCCGATCCGAAGGGGCGGTTGTCTGGACACCATGGTGACGTCTCCCGGAATGCGATACCGGGATCCTACGACGGTTCGGCGACCTGCCTGTCAGACGACCAGGATCAGTCGTTCGTCGTCCTCGTCCGCCGCCGTTGCGCTGCCGGGGGTGGGTACGGCCGCCTCATCGGCGTCCGCCGGCGTGGTTCGCGCGCCGATTTCGCCCGGCACTTCCCGCGGCCACCATACGCTGACCGCATGCGCGCCCTGCTCGCGCGAGCGCTGAAGCGCGATCCCGGCCCGGGCCATCACCACCTCGGCGGCCGGATTACCCGCGTTGTTGGCCAGCCCGGCGGCGACGTCGAGCGCCGCACCGCGCGCCGCGAGGCCGGCGCGCATCCGGGCCACCAGCCGTTCGGCCACCCGGACGACGACGGACTGATCAGGGCTGTCGCCCCGGATCTCGGTCAGCAGCACAGCGAAACGCGCACCGCCGATCCGTGCGACCTCGTCACCGCTGCGCAGATTGTCCATGAGGTCCCTGACCATCTCCGCGAGGATCTCGCCCGCGGCCGCCGAGCCGTGTCTTGCCGCATAGATGTCGAAGTGCGCGAGTTCGAACAGCATGACCACCACGCTGCGCTCGTGACGCCGCGCACGCGCGAGCTCGCGCTCGAGCGTCTCGCGGAAAGCATCGCCCGTACTCGCTCCGGTCAGGGCGTCGGTGCGACGACTGCACTCGAGCTCACGCTGCAGCTGCAGCAACTCGGTGACGTCGCTGAGGACGCACTTGACGCTGACCGGCCAGCCGTGTCGGTTGAACTCGACGCTGGCCGACATCAGCACCTCCACGACCCGGCCGTCACGGGTCACGAACTGACAGGGGAAGTCGCGGCAGCCGCCGTTCTTCCACAAGGCGTCCCGAACGCGCATGAATTCGCGCCGGGCCGTGTCCGTCATGAAATGGCGCGCATTTCGGCCGAGGACCTCCTCGCGCGCATAGCCGAAGTGCTGCAACCAGAGATCCGTGACGGCCACGATGGCCCCGGAGCCGTCCAGCAGGTAAGCCAGCGTCGGCGACGCCAGATACACCGCCGCCAGCCGTCTCGTGTCGCCCAGATGGCGCAACTGCGCGGCGACCGTGTTCCGCCCCAGACGGGCAGCGGCCAGCAGGCGTGGATTGCGTGTGACCGGCGGCTTGCCCGGGACGTCGCGAACGATCAGCCCGATCTCGCCGTCGATCGGCGCACCGGCAGGCACGATCGGGACCCGCACGATTCGCAGGCCGTCGTCGTAGCCGCCCATCGACTGCATGACCGGCGATTCGCCCGCCAGCGGCCTCAGGGCTGCCAGATCCAGGCTGTCGAGGAGGGTTTCGTCGTCGCCAGCGCGCCCTTCGGACCAGTCGATCGTCCGTGTTGCACCGAGCGGGTCCCGCAGACGCAGACGCGCACATCGGGCGCGCACGCTTCGGGCAGCCACGCCCAGGACGTCCTCGAGTGTCTCGGGCAAGGCAGGGTTCAGGCGCTCGAGCTCCTCGAGCCCCACCTGGTATTCGAACTCGGCGTACTCGCCCTCGAGGGCGATGTCGGCAATGACCATTTCGTTCCGGCCCGATTCACATCTCGGGATGATCAGACAAGGAACAAATACCGCATAAGCCCGACATTTGTGAGCCGAGCGCGACCGGAGGGCCCCGGCCGCGGACATCCGGCGCGACGGCCGTCAGGAGCGCCGCAACACCGCCCGTTCTGTCACTAGAAGTGGTGAGCCCGGCCGGGCCCGGACGGTCGGCGCCCGATCAGCCGTCCGAGTCGGCGACCGCCGTCTTGCCGGACAGCCCCCGCGGGAGCGGGAACGTCAGTTGCTCCTGCGCGCCATCGAGTGCGCGAACCGACCCGACCCCGAGCGAGCGCAGCCGCTCGACCAGCTCGGTCACCAGCAGTTCTGGCGCGGAAGCGCCGGCGGTGACGCCGACACGCCTGCGGCCCTCCAGCCAGGCGGGATCCAGCTCGTCGGCATTGCGGATCATCCGGGCCTCGCAACCCATCTTCTCGGCCACTTCACGCAGGCGGCTGGAATTCGAACTGCTCGGCGAACCGATCACGATCACCAGGTCGCACTGCGGCGCCATGAACTTGACCGCGTCCTGGCGGTTCTGGGTGGCGTAACAGATGTCCTGCTTCTTCGGCTCACGGATGGCCGGGAAACGGCGCTTCAGGGCGTCGATCACCTCGCGGCAGTCGTCGACGGACAGGGTCGTCTGCGTCACGTAGGCCAGACGTGCCGGATCGGCCACCTCGAGCCGCGCAACGTCCTCCACGGTCTCGACGAGATGAATCCCGGCATCGGCCTGCCCCATCGTGCCCTCGACCTCGGGGTGACCGGCATGCCCGATCATGACCACGTCCAGGCCCTCGCGCCGCTCCTTGGCCACCTCGACATGCACCTTGGTCACCAACGGACAGGTCGCGTCGAACACCCTGAAACCCCGCCGGTCGGCCTCGTCGCGCACGGCGCGCGACACGCCGTGCGCCGAGAAGACCACGGTGGCTCCGGCCGGGACCTCGTCGAGTTCGTCGACGAAGACGGCGCCCTTCTCGCGCAGCGAATTGACGACGTACTCGTTGTGGACGATCTCGTGACGAACGTAGATCGGCGCACCGAACCGTTCGATCGCACGCTCGACGATGGCGATCGCACGATCGACACCGGCACAGAAACCGCGGGGTTGGGCGAGTACCGCTTCCATCGGGAACCTTTGTGTATCGACTGTTTGGGCCGGCGGAGACCCTTCCGCGGCCGTCCGGGATGTCTCAGGCAGGGATTACACCGAGAAGCCTGACTTCGAAAACAATGGCCTGATCCGCCAGAGGGTGATTGAAGTCCAGCACGACGCGCTCGTCGTCGATGGACTTGATCACGCCGGCGACCTGTTCTCCGCCGGGACCGCGAAAGCGCACCGCGTCGCCCGGCTCGTAGGGACCTTCGTTGACCAAGTCCGCATTGGCATCGAAGAGCGCGCGCTGGAACGACTGCACGAGCTCTGCGTGGCGCCGTCCGTAGGCTTCGTCCGGTGCGAGTTCGAAGCGGCCTTCCTCGCCCTCGGCCAGCCCGAGCAGCCGTTGCTCCAGCGCGGGCGCGAGTTGCCCCGATCCCATCTGCAACGTGGCGGGACGCCCGCCGAAGGTACTAATGACTTCGGCCCCTCCGGCCGCAAGCGCGACGCGGTAGTGGAGCGTCAAATGGGCACCGGGCCCGACCCTGGTCGGTATTTCGTTCATCCGGCGAGTTTATAAGAACACCCCATGCCCATCCGTCATTGGCCGCAACCTCTCAGGCCCAGAGAGAAACTTCTGCAACACGGGCCGGCGGCCCTATCCGATGCCGAACTCGTCTCGGTGTTTCTCAGAACGGGCCAGCAGGGGGTGTCAGCCGTGGCGCTGGCCCAACGCCTGCTCGTGCAGTTCGGAGACGTCTTCGGCCTGCTGCACGCCGACCGCGAGCACGCCTGCTCGCAGGGGGGCGTCGGGCCGGCCAAGTGGGCCACGCTGCAGGCGGCCGCAGAACTCACCCGCCGCAGCCTGCAGGCAGATCTCAGCCGCGGCCGGGTGCTGGACAAACCCGACACCGTTCGCGACTTCCTGCGTCTCTGGCTGCGCCGGCGTCCCTCCGAGAGCTTCGTCGCGCTCTTCCTGGACAATCAGAACCGGCTGCTGTCCGCCGACGAGCTGTTTCGCGGCAGCCTGTCCCAGACCGCGGTGTATCCGCGCGAGATCGTACGTCGGGCCATCGAACTCAACGCCGGGGCCGTGATCTTCGCGCACAATCACCCGTCGGGCCTGGCCGAGCCCAGCCACGCGGACCGCCTCCTCACCGAGGCCTTGCAGTCGGCGCTCGCACACCTCGAGATCCGCGTGCTCGACCACCTGATCGTGGCGGGCAACCGGACCATGTCGTTCGCGGAGCGCGGGCTGCTCTGAGGCCTGCCACCGTACCGTCAACCGAC
>JAUIAI010000293.1 GCA_030425615.1 Gammaproteobacteria bacterium | reverse complement strand
TCAGATCGAGCAGGATGTCCATGTCGGGGCCGGCGCCCTCGCGAAAGGCAGCGAGATGCTCGCGGATGCCCCGCAGTAAGCCGCGTTCGACGTTCAGGCCGGGTTCGAAGGGTGCACCGAAGCCCGGCAGCCAGATCGAGGCGCCGTCTGGCCCGAACGTGGCGATGTTGGTCTTCAGGGCCGTGAAGCCCTTGTCGCGTGCCTCGCGGCCGATGGCGCGCACGCCGTCGAGGGAGGTGATCGCCGGCGGATAGAACTGCGGCCGGCTGATACGCCAGGTGTCGCAGTGCGACCAGTACACCCGTACCTTGTCGCGGACCTTGCCGCCGAGGAGCTCGTAGCAGGGCACGCCGAGCGAGCGCGCCTTGGCGTCGAGCATCGCGTTCTCGATGGCGCCGAGCGCCAGCGCCGTGACACCGCCGGCCGTGGGGCGGGTGACGCCGTAAAGATCCGCGTACGCGCGCTCGTGGTCGTGCACGGACCGTCCCAGCAGACGCGGTGCGAGCTGTTCGATCACCGCGGCCACGCCGGGCGCGCCGAAGCCCTCGTTGAACTCGGCCCAGCCGGTCGTGCCGTTCTCGCAGGTGATGCGCACGTAATCGTAGTTGCGCCAGCCGGCGTCTGCCTTGAAGGTCTCGATCCTGGCAATTCTCATGGGGTCCTCCGGTCGGCGGCTGAAGCGGGTCGGGCAGTCTTTCACCCGTGGAATACTACGGCTCGAATCAGGAGCGTGCAGCACATGACGACACCGACGATCGCCTTCATCGGGCTTGGCAACATGGGCGGGCCGATGGCCGCCAATCTGCGAAAGGCCGGCCACCGGGTCATCGGCTTCGACGTTGCCGCCGGGCGCATGGACGCGGCCCGCGACGCCGGGGTGGAGCCGGCCGATTCGGGCCCGGAGGCGGCCGCACAGGCCGACGTGGTCTGGACCATGCTGCCCGACGCCGCCCACGTCGCCGGGGCATGGGAGAGCCTGGTCCCGGCGGCGCGGGCCGGCGCGCTCCTGGTGGACTCCTCGACCTGCGATGTCGGCACCGCGCGGTCGTTGCACGAAAAGGCCGCCTACGCGGGGCTCGCCAGTCTGGACGCGCCGGTCTCCGGCGGTGTCGGTGGGGCGCGGGCGGGCACGCTTACGTTCATGGTGGGTGGCACAGGCGGGGCGTTCGCGCGGGCCGAACCGCTGCTGACCGTCATGGGGCAGAAGGCCGTGCACTGCGGCGCGGCCGGCAGCGGCCAGGCGACCAAGATCTGCAACAACATGATCCTGGGCGTTTCGATCGTCGCCGTCTCCGAGGCCTTCGTACTGGCGGAGAAGCTGGGGGTGGCGCCCCAGACCTTCTTCGATGTGGCCTCGACTTCCACCGGGCAGTGCTGGGCGCTCACGAGCTATTGTCCGGTGCCCGGGCTGGTTCCGGGCACGCCGTCCAGTAACGGCTACGCGCCGGGGGCGCCGGCCACCATGTTGCTCAAGGATCTCAGGCTGGCCCTGCAGGCGGCCGGCGACGCCGGTTCGAGCCCCGCCCTGGGCGAACACGCCACCGAGATCTTCCAGCGCTTCGTCGATGCCGGCCACGGTGGCGAGGACTTCTCCGCCATCATCCGGGCGCTCAGGGACTGACCGGCATCGGCGGTGCCTCCGGCGGTACCGCCGTCTCGGTCATCACCCGCTCGGGGGTGCGGTACTTCTCGGCCATGGCCCGCTCGACCGGTGTCCTGATCTGCGCCTGCATGTAGGCGCCCAGCGCCCGTGCGTGGCCGACGATGAAACGGCCGAACGCGGATCGTTCGGCGTCGTATCGGGCGAGGGCGGCGTCGACATCGGGCGTTGCACGCAGCGCGTCGCGCAGCACGCGCGCGTCACCGGCCGCCTTGGTCACGCCCATGCCGCAATGCGGACGGGCCACGAAAGCAGCGTCACCGAGCAGCAGGACGCGTCCGTGCACCAGCCGCGGGCTCTCGAGATCGAAGATGGGCTGGAAGAACAGGTTGTCGGCCTTTTCGACCGCCTCCAGGAACTGCGGGCCGAGCACGTCGGCCGCCTCCCGGCGCACTGCGGCGACTACCTCCGGCCGGATCAGGGGGTGGGGAATACCTTCGGGCCAGACCCGCCCCCCGGCATCGGTCAGCAGATCGCGCAGCGCCGTGTCCTCGTCGGCAGGCCGGTACCAGACGAGATTGAAGCGCCGCCGGCCCGGCTCGAGCGTGCCCCCGCGACCGGCCACCGGGTAGCCCAGGATCTGTTCCCCCGGCGGGACGCTGAACGCGAAATAGGGGAACAGTTCGCGTATCGCACGATCGCTGAAGGCCGCCTCGTCGACAAGGCCGCGCCAGGCCACGTAGCCGGCATACGCGGGTTTCACTCCGGGGGCGAGCTGCTGGCGGGCCGTGGAACGGATGCCGTCGGCCGCGACGAGCAGGTCCACCCGCGTTTCGACACCGTTGGCGAATTGCAGGCGTACGCTCCGCTCGTCCGATTCGATGCGCTGCAGTGCGTGCCCGGCGTGATAGCGGTCAGCCGGGAAGGGGGTCTTCAGCACGCTGTAAAGCCTGCCCCAGGCCGTGAACACCTGGGGCAGGGGCCGACGCCCGATGACCGCGCCGGTCCGGTCCAGGGTCAGGCGTTCCTGCACGGGGACGCCGACGTCGTCACCGATCCGGATGTCGATGTCTTCGAGCGCCTGCATGAGCTCCGGATGCGTGACCAGCCCGGCACCGCGTTCCTCGAGCTCTTCGGCCAGGCGCTCGTAAACGTGAACGTCCCAGCCGTCGCGCCAGAGCATGTGCGCGGCCAGCAGCCCCCCGAGGGAGCCACCGACCACGGCGGCGCGTCGCGGTGCGGTCATCGTTGGACGTTCCGGATCGTGAGGGCGGCGGCGACCGGCGACCGGCCCCGGGCGGACCCCGGCATGCGGGGGCGGCTCATTCCAGGACGCCCAATGCGCGAAGCACCCGTTCGGGTGTCATCGGCTGCTGCGAGATCCGGGCGTTCAACGGACGGATCGCGTCGTTGACGGCGTTCATGACCGCCGCCGGCGCGCCGCCGGTGCCGGCTTCCCCTGCGCCCTTGGCGCCGAGCGTCGAGGTGCGGGTGGGCGTCTCGACGTGGGCGATTCGGATGTCGGGCATCTCGCCGGCCATGGGAACCAGGTAGTCGGCCAGCGAGGCGTTCAGCAACTGTCCGTCTTCGGAGTAAAGGCACTCCTCGTAGAGCGCCCCGCCGATTCCCTGCACGATGCCCCCGCGGATCTGCTCGTCCACCAGGACCGGGTTGATGAGGGTGCCGCAGTCCTCGACCATCCAGTGCCCGAGCAGACGGATGTCGCCGGTCTCCGCGTCCACCTCCACGTAGGAGGCCATGGCGCCGTTCGAGAACACGAACGGCATGTCCTTGACACGGAAATGCCGGGTGGCGATGAGCTCGGGTCGCAGCCCGGCGGGCAGTTCGTGGCCCCGGAAGTAGACGAGTTCGCCGATCTCGCGCAGGGTCAGCCGCCGGGCGTCCGGGTCCCCGGCGGACAGCACGGTGCCCTCCGCGAGCGTCAGGGTTTCGCCCGGACACTTCAGGATGGCGCCCGCTATGGCCAGGATCTGCTCGCGCAGCGCGCGCGCCGCCAGCAGCATCGCCTCGCCGCCGATGCCTGCGCCGCGTGAGGCCCAGGTGCCGCCGCCATACGGAACGGTCCGCGTGTCGCCGGTCGTGACCCGCACCTGATCCAGTGCGACCCCGAGCTCGTCGGCGGCGATCTGGGCGAGCGCCGTGTCCGTGCCCTGGCCCTGCTCGGTGACACTGCTGGCCACGTGCACGATGCCGTTGGCGTCGAGACGCACGGTGGCACCGTCCTGGGCCGCGATCGGCGCGCCGCCGACGCCATAGAAGAGGGGGCTCGGATTGGTCACCTCGACGAGGCTGGCCAGACCGATTCCCCGGTAGACGCCCCGGGCGCTGAGCGCGTCGCGTTCGGCGCGAAGCCGGTCGTAGTCCATCAGCTCGAGCAGTTTCGCCAGGCAGGCCTGATGGGAGAGATCGGCATACTTCATGCCGGTGACCGACGTCACCGGATACGCGTCATCGTCGATGAGGTTGCGACGGCGGAACTCGGCAGGATCCAGGCCCAGCAGCGCCGCCGCGTCGTCCATCAACCCTTCGGTGACGGCCATGGCGATGGGGTGTCCGACGGCGCGGTACTGGCACATCGGCACCTTGTTCTGGAACACGACGCGAACCCGGCCCCGGTAGGCCGGAATGCGGTACGGGGCGCCGCAGAGGTTGACCACCTGGTTGGCCTCGATGGCAGACGAGCGCGGGTACACGCTGTAGGGGCCGATGCCGGTCAGGTCGTCGATCTCCAGCGCCCGCACGGTGCCGTCCGGCGCCGCTGCGAGCCGCGCCCTGACGCGGTGGTCCCGGGCGTGGATGTCGGACAGGAAGCTTTCGAAACGATCGGCCACGAACTTGACCGGGCGGCGCAGGAGCATGGCCGCGGCCGCGGTGGCCATCTCGTCGCCGTAGGTATGGATCTTCAGGCCGAAGGATCCGCCGACGTCCTGCGAGAAGACACGCACGTTTCCCTCGGGCAGCCCCAGATGCCGGGCGAGTACCGTCTGCATCATGTGCGGTACCTGGCCTTCTTCTTCGGCCTGGCCTTCATCATCGAGGTCCTCCTGATCCTCTGGTTCGGTGTCGACCAGCGCGCCGCAGATGCCGCCTACATCGGCAGCAGCCTCGAGCTGGGCGAATTCCGCATCCCCGACAGGATGCTCGTGGCGTTCGGCGTCGCCATCGTGCTCACGGTGGCGCTGACCCTGTATTTCTCGCGGACCTTCATCGGGCGCGCGATCAAGGCCGTCGGTCAGGACGAGGAAGCGTTGCGGCTCATGGGTGCGAATCCGGTGCGCATCAAGCAACTGGCCTTCGGCCTTGCCACGGCC
>JAUIAI010000292.1 GCA_030425615.1 Gammaproteobacteria bacterium | reverse complement strand
ATCGCCGTGACCACCCCGGCGTGCCCGGCGAAATAGGAGACCTCTTCCTGGCTGGCCCGGGCATTGGTGGTCACGGCGATCGCCCCCAGCCACGCACAACCGAACCACGCGAAGATGGTCTCCGGGCAGTTGTCCAGGTGCACGAGCACGTGATCGCCCTGTTTGACGCCCCGCGCCTGCAACCCGGCAGCCACCCGCTGCACCGTCAGCGCGAAGTCCGCATAGCTCCAGACCTCGCGCGGCCCTTCGAACGGTCGCCAGACGATGAACGGATGCTCGCCCCGGCGGCGGGCCTGAAGCGAGATCAGGGTTCGGATGTCCTGGCCGGCGAAGAGCTGGACGTCGCGGTTGGCGACGGGTGCGGCGATCGGGGAAGGCATGGCGGCTTTCGTCGTGGGAACGGGCGATTCGCAATGGTGCCACGGGGCTGGTCCCGCTTGTGCCCGGCGGCGACGAACTTGTGCCGGGCGACGACGAACCACAGAATCGGGTGACACGAGGACTCCACTGCCTATCATGCTCATCGCCCAGCTCTCCGACATCCACATCCGGCCCGACGGGCAACTCTACAAAGGACTCGTGGATTCGAACCGGATGTTCGCGCAGGCCATCCAGCACCTCGGGCAGCTGGACCGGAGACCGGACCTGGTGCTCATCTCCGGTGATCTGGTCGACGAGGGCACGCCCGGGGAGTACGACATGCTCCTGCGCCTGTTGCGCGAACTGACGATTCCTTTCGTCGTCCTGCCGGGTAACCACGACAGCCGCGAGGCCCTGCGGCGAGCGTTCCGCGGCCATACCTATCTGCCCATTGCCGGGCCGCTGGACTTCTGCATCGACGACCATCCGGTGCGGATCATCGGGCTCGATTCCTGCGTGGCGGGCCGGCATCACGGGGAACTGGATTCCGCAAGCCTGAGGTGGCTGCGGGACGTGCTGTCTGCCGAGCGAACGAAGCCGACGCTGGTCTTCCTGCATCACCCGCCCTTCGTCTGTGGCATTCCCTATCTGGACGAATACAGTTTGCGCGAGCCCGCCGCCCTCGAGGCCGTTATCGCCGGGGCCGCCAATGTCGAGGCGGTGTTGTGCGGCCACGTGCACCGGGTGATGTTCCGCCGTTGGGCGAATACCGTGATCGCGGCCTGTCCGAGCACCACCACGCAGATTGCCCTGCAGATGCGTCACGGTGCCAGCCCGCAATCGTTTGCGGGCCCGGCGCAGTGCCTGCTTCACTTGTGGTCGCCGGCAGAGGGCCTGGTCAGCCACGTCAGCGACATCGACAGTCATCCGGGACCCTATCCGTTCTTCTGAACGGGACCGGGACGTCGACGCCCCGTGGCCCGGGGAAGCCCGTGCACGAGCCCCATTACTGGTCACGGCGCCGGGCACGAACCTTGCCCGGGCTTCGCCTCATGCACCCCCGCAAACCGTACGTGCTGCAGAGTGACGGCGTCTCATCGCGAATACGCGGACCTCGTGAACCAAGCCGTATCGTCGTCTGCGACGACGATACGGGCCTGCGCGAGCTGCTGTGCGACATCCTGCGGGATCAGCGCTATCGCACCGAATCCTGCGAGGACGGCGTCGAAGCGCTCGAGAGCATCCGGCGCGAGTCGGCCGCTGTCCTGATCACCGACCTGGACATGCCGAGAATGTCCGGCGAAGAGCTTTGCGAGCGCGTTCGGGCGATGCCGGATGGCGCCCGAATGGCGATCATCGCGATTTCCGGGTTCACGAGGGCGCGGCTGCGCGGTGCACAGGGCCGGTTCGATCTACGCCTGCAGAAGCCCATCGACCTCGCCGCGTTGCTGGACTACCTCGACGCCGAGACGGGCGCCACCAAGGTCTAGCGTCATCGTCGGTGACGACGTCCGGTGTCGGGCGTTCATGCCACACTGATGTCCCGGGACCGGGAGGTCTCGCACAGAAGGGGCTGGTCCTTGAGCAATTTCGTTTCCACGGGAGTCACGGGTCTGGACGATCTGCTCCACGGCGGGGTGCTCGACGGCAATTCGATACTGGTCGAAGGTCCGCCGGGCTGTGGGAAGACCACGCTGGCGTTGCAGTTCGTCTACGAAGGGGCGGCCCGGTGCAACGAGCCAGGCCTGCTGGTGACCTTCGAAATGACCCGCGACAAGCTGATCCGCGACGCGCTGGGCCTCGGCATGGATCTGCAGCGTTGCTGCGACGACGGAAGTCTGGAGATCATCCAGACTTCGCCGGAGATCCTGTTCACCGAGCTGCACGAGTCGAGCGGTGTGCTGCGCCACGAGATCGAACGCCTGGGCGCCAGGCGTGTGGCCATCGACGGGATGACGCCGCTCAAGCTGTTCGCGATGCGCGAATCGAGGCCTCACCGACAGGATCTGTTCCGGGTCGCCGAGGGGCTCGTTTCGCTCGGGGCAACCATTCTCGTCACCGGTGAACGGGAAGGGAGCCAGCGTTCGTCGGGTGCCGACGAGAGGTTCGTGTTCGACACGGTGTTCCGGCTGGACTTCCAGCCGAGAGGCCGCTCGGTGCGGCGGGTGCTCGAAGTGATCAAGTCCAGGGGGCAGTCGTTCATCGACGGCGAACACACCGTGCGCATCACGAGCGGCGTCGGCCTCCAGGTGTATCGGCGTGCCTTCGCCAGCCCTTCGAGTGGCGACCGGCATCACGAGTCCCAACCGAGTAGTGACGAGCGCATCGGGTCCGGCGTTCCCGGCCTCGACGAAATCCTGGGCGGGGGCTTGTACCGCGGATCCATCACGATGGTTGCGGGGATCTCCGGTACGGGAAAGACGGTGGCGGCGACCCAGGTGTTGCTGGCCGGTCTGAAGGCCAACCGGAAGGGCCTTCTGGTGACGCTCGACGAGCATCCCGCTCAGTTGATTCGCAATGCCCGGACTCTGGGCATCGATCTGCAGTCCTATCGTGATTCGGGCCAGCTTGAAATTCTCTACGATTCGCCCCTGGAACTCGAACTCGACGTGCACTACCAGCGGGTGTGCGAGCGGATCGATTCGCACAGGGCGGAGATCGTCGTGTTCGATTCCGCTGCGGCCTACGAGACGGCCGAACCCGACGAGGTCACCGACTTCCTTTACGCGTTGGCGAACTTCGTCAAGCAGCGGCTGGCCACCACGATCATCAACTACGAGAGCCCGGAACTCCTGGGCCTGTCCCAGATCAGCGAGAACCTGAAGGGCTCGCACCTGGTGGACAACATCATTCTGCTGAACTACGTTGAAATCTCGACGCGGCTTCGACGCGCCCTGGTGGCGCCCAAGGTCAGGGGAAGCGCAAACCGGCAGCAGACGCACGAATTCGCCATCGGCCCCGGCGGAATCGAGATCTTTGCCGAGCGGCCGTGGGATGATGACGGCGGGGCCGTGCCCCAGTTGCCCTTTTCTTCGTACTACGGTCTGTTGTCGCGTTCGCCGGCACGCCGCAGCCCTGTCATCGAGGAGGAGATCCAGCGTCAGGCAAGAGAATAGAGACCGCGCCTCGCCTGCCGCGCACTGCCGGCATCCCGGCCGGAGGCCCTTTGTTCCCATGATCGAGGAAGCTGAGTCGACCGATCGACTGAGTGGCGCCCTGGAAGCCGTGGCGCAGGCGACCGGTGCGGTCGTCTCGCTCTACGAGGGACGCGGGGCCCGCGTGCTCGGTCCGTTCCATGCCCACCCGCTGGGCGGACTACTCGCGGAGTCGAAAGCCTGGTCAGCCGGCGGCTGGGCGTGGAACATCGAATCCGATCTGGTGGGGCGCGCCCTGGCGCGACAAGCGCGAGTCGACACCGTGACCGCGCCCGGCCTCGCCGTCGCGGCGATCCCCGCCGTCGGACTGAGCGGCACACGTCTGGTGTCGGTGTTCGGATGGTCCCCGCAACGGTTCCCGTCCGAGCATGCCGCGACGCTTCTGGCCGGGGTTCTGGGACGCGAAACGGTCACCGTCTGGCGGGTGTTCAGATCCACGAAGGCGATCACACCGGATCTGTTCGACCGGTACTGCCAGCTGGTGGACACCCTGGTGGGAACGTCGGTCCGCAACGACGAGGCGCGCGTAGAGCTCGTGCGTCTGATGCAGATGCGTGAAGTGTTGCTGGCCAAGGTCTCGCACGAACTGCGCTCGCCGCTTTCGGCGATTTCGCTGCGTGCCGACGCGCTGGCCCTGGGTGTCGAGGCGGATGAAGAGCGACGGCGGTCGCACATCGGATCCATCAAGCGCAATGTCGCCGAGATGTCGCGGCTGGTCGAGGATCTGCTCGAATCCGGGCGTTCCCAGACTGGTCTGTTCTCCGTCTCGAAGAGCCTGGTGGATCCGTTGTCTCCGCTGACTGCCGCGATCGAAGCCGCATTGCCTCAGGCTCGCGTCAGGGGCATTTCCCTGAACACATTCATCCCTGAAGCCTTGAAGGAAGGCAGGCTGTTCATACACGCCGATGCCGACCGGGTTCAGCAGATCTACTCGAACGTGTTCGGAAACGCGCTCAAGTTCAACGTGAAGAACACGAAAGCGCTGTTCTATTCCGGCGATCAGAACGCGGCGTTCAGCGCGGACGGCTGGAGCGGTACGGTGTCATTCTGGCTGAGCCTGGACCCGGCGACGGACTTGGAGCCCGGCTTCTGCGATCCCATTCAGGTGACCGACTCGGCCTACAACGATTCAGCGATCTGGGTGGACTTCACCAAGGACAACCCGCGACAGTTCCGCCTGGGCGTGTTTGGCGAGAAGGACGCCTGGGACCCGGACGGCACGGGCGGCGGCGACAGCCCCAAGTTCTTGGACCGCCTGGTGATTGTGGAGCAGCCGCCGTTCGCGACGGGCAAGTGGACGCACGTGGCGATCGTGTACGAAGGTCTGAGCGCCGGGGCGGGGAAGGCCACGCTGTACCTCGACGGCGAGCCGCAAGGGACGAGCGAAGGCATCAGCGAGCCGTTCGCCTGGGACATGTCGACGGCGACCATC
>JAUIAI010000291.1 GCA_030425615.1 Gammaproteobacteria bacterium | reverse complement strand
TGCCGTGCGCGCAGATGGCGGTCGGCCGACGCAGCGAGACGGTCTGGCAGTGCACGCTCGGGCGCGCCGACCTGGAGCGCGACATTCCTCTGGCCGATGACGCCATCTACCGGATCTACTCGATGACCAAACCGCTGACCGCGGTGGCGTTCATGATGCTCGTGGAGCGCGGCCAGGTGGCGCTGGACCACCCCGTCAGCCGCTACATCCCGGAATGGCAGAACCTGGGCGTCTTCGCCGGCGGTACGCGCGGTGCGTTCCGCACGACCGCGCCGGCGCGCCCGATGCTGATCATCGACCTCCTGCGCCACACCTCGGGGCTCACCTACGGCTTCCAGAACCGCACCAACGTCGATGCCGCCTACCGCGAGGCCCAGCTCGACTGGGGTGGCGAGAGCCGCACGCTCGACGAGATGATCGCGCGCCTGGGTGAGATGCCGCTCGAGTTCTCGCCCGGAGCAGCGTGGAACTACTCCGTGTCCACGGACGTGCTCGGCTACCTCATCGGCCGCATCAGCGGCGAGTCGTTCGAGGACTTCCTGCGCGCCGAACTGATCGAGCCGCTCGGCATGGTGGACACGGCGTTCCACGTGCCCGAGGACAAGGCCTCGCGGCTGGCGGCCTGCTACATGGCCACCCCCAAGGGCGGCATGGCGCTGGCGGACGACCCCACCAAGAGCCGGCTGCTGCGCCCGGCCACGTTCTTCTCCGGCGGCGGCGGGCTCGTCTCCACGCTGGCCGACTACAACCGCTTCTGCCGGATGCTGCTGGGCGGGGGCGCCCTGGACGGGCGCCGCTACCTCAGCCGCAAGACGCTCGAACTGATGAGTGCGAATCATCTGCCCGGCCAGGTCTATCTGCCCGATCTGTCGGTCTCGATGTTCGCCGAGGCCGCCTACAACGGCATCGGCTTCGGGCTCGGCATGTCGGTGGTGGTGGATCCGGCGCTCACCCAGATTCCCGGCACCGCCGGCGAGATCGCCTGGGGCGGCATGGCCAGTACGGCGTTCTGGGTGGACCCGCGCGAGGAGCTCTGGGCCGTGTTCATGACCCAGCTCATGCCGTCTTCCACGTACCCCATCCGCCGCGAACTGCGCACGCTGGTGTACTCGGCGCTGGACGACTGAGCGAACCGGGTCGCGGCCGCCCGCTCCAGCGTCCCGACGCCCCGACGCCCCGACGCCTCGACGCCCCGGCGCGCCGGCAGGCAGGCGCCCCGGCGGGCAGGCGACAACGCCCCCGCCGCCGGGCGGCGGATCAGGGGAGTGCCATGCGCAGCAGGCCGCCGTCCACCGGGATCTGCGTGCCGGTGATGTAGCGGGCCGGCTCGGAAGCCAGGAAGATCACGAGCGCGGCCAGTTCCTCGGGCTCGCCGAAGCGGCCCATGGGAATGCCGCGATCGATCTCCGCCTGCCGGGCTTCCTCGGTGGGCAGCAGCCGTTCCACGATCTGCGGGGTGTTGATGCGCCCCGGTTGCACGCAGTTCACGGTGACCCCGTCGGCCGCGGACTCCGCCGAGATCGTGCGCGACCAGCTCCAGAGCGCGGCCTTGGCGGGGCCCGCCGCATTGGCCCTGGGACTGGTCATCGCGCCCGTCAGATTCACGATCCGCCCCCAGCCCCGGGCGCGCATCCCCGGCAGCAGCGGTTCGGTGATGCGACGCGCGGCGGAGAAGTTCAGCGCGAACGACTCCTCCCACCAGGCCTCCCGGTCGAAGTCGCCGGCGGGCGGCGGGCGCGAGTTGCCGGCATTGTTGATCAGGATGTCGATCTGGCCGAGCGCGGCCAGGGTCTGGTCGACCACGTGACGGCAGCCTTCGGCCGTGGTGACATCCGCGGTGACCGCATGCGCCACGCCGCCGGCTGCGCGCACCGCATCGACGGATTCACCGAGGCGCTTCGGGTCGCGCGAGCTCATCACGAGCTCGACGCCCTCCGCCGCGAGGCCGAGCGCCACCGCCCGGCCGATGCCCGTACTCGCGCCGGTCACGAGCGCCCTGCGTCCGGCAATACCAAGTTCCATCACTATCTCCAGGCGAAGCGAGGCTGCTCGAAATGCGCCACACGCGTCTGCCGCCCGAGCACGCAGACCTCGCGAAACTGATAGAGCACCGATGCGGTCGGCGCGGCAATCCACGTCTGCCCCACCGGCATGCGCAGCACCGGATGCGGGCTGTCCGGCGTGTCGTCCAGCAACGGGGCGTCTTCGCGCAGGAATTCGTTGACCGGGATGCGGTGCAGACTGGCGACCTCGTCGGGGTTGGGCACGAGGCCCTCCGCCCGCCCCGCCCAGACGACCACGGGCGTCATCACGTAACCCGAGCGCGTGACGATATCGTCGAGGCGTCCCAGCACGCAGTCGGCATCGAGCGCGAGCGCGGTCTCCTCGCGCAACTCGCGCAACGCCGCCTGCTCGGGCGTCTCGCCGGCATCGATGCGCCCCCCCGGCAGGGCCCACTGTCCGGCATGTCGACGAAGACCCGCCGCACGCCGGGTGAGCAGCAACGCCGCCTCGTCGCTCCAGTGCGGCGGCACGGCGATCCCGTCGAGCCGAGCGCCGCCACCTTCTTCGAGCACGGCCACGGCCACCGCCGCGCGCCGGTGACCGTCGGGTGATTCCCTGCCCTGCACCGGCAGCGCTTTCAGCCGGGCGAACAGCCGATCGCGAAACGCGGAAGTCAGCTTCGTGTCATGCGTCATGCGAACCTTCCAGAAGATCGGCGCCATGCGCCGTGCATGCGACGCGCATCGTCATTCAGCCAGCGAAGGCAGGCGGCGGCACGAACGCGTGGATCTCACGCTCGATGAGCTGGGCCACCCTGAGCGTGGTCAGATCGCCGTACTGCGGCCCGACGATCTGCACGCCGACCGGCAGACCGTCTTCGGCCAGTGCGATCGGTGCCACCGTCGAGGGCAGCGAGCACACGCCCGAAAACCCGGCCCAGAACAACTGGGTGGTCGAGGGCTGCGGCCGGCCGTTGACCGTGATCATGCGCTCCCAGCGTTCACCCTGCTGCATCTGCGGGAAGGCGGTGGTCGCAGCCGTGGGGCAGAGCAGGACGTCCCAGTCACGAAAGAACGCATCCCAGGCCAGCCGCATGTGGTGGCGGGCCTCGTCCAGCGCATGCCATTCGGCGGGCGACAGGGTGACGCCACGTACCATCTCCGCGCGGTAGCTGCGATCCCGTGCACGCAGACCCTCGCGCTCGCGCATGAACCTGCGTGTGTCGCGCTCGCTCAGACGACCCGCCGTCGCGAAGCGCAGCAGCCGGATATAGGTCGAATGCGCCTCGTGGCAGTCGAATGCGGGCGCCGCACTCGTGCTGACCCGGGCACCGAGCCGTGCGAGCGTGTCGGCCAGCGCCAGGATGGGCGCCTGCACGGCATCGTCGACCTCGGCAGTGGGGTGGGTGGCCATCACGGCGACCCTCAGCCCGCTGAACGACTTGAAACCGGCTTTCGGCAGGCTGACTCGCCATCCGCGTGCGTCCACCGGATCCGGGCCCAGCGTGGCCAGCAGTGCGGTCTCGAGATCGAACGCGCTGCGTGCGAGCGGCCCCACGACGGCGATGTCGGGCTGCGCCACGGAACCCGGCAGCGCCTGACCCCGGCCGGACACGATTCCATAGGTCGGCTTGTGGCCGTATACGCCACAGTAGTGCGCCGGGTTGCGGATGGAAGCGCCGATGTCGCTGCCGTAATCCAGCGCGGTAAGACCCGCGGCCAGGGCCGCGGCGGCACCGCCCGAAGAGCCTCCCGGCGTGCGCGCGAGATCCCAGGGGTTGTTCGTGGTCCCGTAGACGGGGTTGAACGATTGCCAGTCGGCGAGCATCACCGGCACGTTGCTCTTGCCGAACAGGTTCACGCCCGCGGCGAGCAGGCGGTCGACGACCACCGCGTTCGTGCGCGCCCGGGTGCCTGCGAACTCCGTGAGTCCCCAGGTGGTGGGCAGGCCGGCGACGTCGAAGGATTCCTTGATCGTCGCCGGAATGCCGAACAAGGGTCCCGGCCGGAAACCGCGCCGACGCAGCGCGTTGTCGCACTCCCGGGCGGTCTTGCGCGCAGCCGCGAGCCGCCGGACCACGACGGCGTTGATCGAGTGATCGTGGCGACGCACACGCCTGACCATGAGCTCCAGCAGTTCCTCGCAGCCGATCTTGCGCGACTTGATCATCCGGGCGAGTTGTCTCGCCGTGGCGAAAGCGACGTCGGTCATTCCCTGTCTCCGTTGGTGAGGCCCGCGCCCGCCGCGCAGGCATCGGTCGTGACACGCCCGCAACAGACCTGCTGCGGGAACGATCTGGACTGATACCTTCGACAGCACTTCACCGGGCACGGCACGAGACGATGATAGCGCCCGGTCACGCAGCACCCCTCCTCGAGACTCATGACCCAGATCGCCTTCGGCCTGATGTCCGCCGGCTACCGTGAAGACACGATCTCGCAGCTCGTGCACGCCCTGCACCCGATGACGGTCATCGCGCACCATGACCTGCACCGGTTCCCGGCGCTTCGCCTGGATGCGCCCAACACCTATTTCGTGCCCGACCCCTGCCGCACGGGATGGGGGACCTGGGGTCTCGTGGAAGGCGGTCTTCGACTGATCGAGCACGCGCTCGACACGTTCGAGTTCGACGTACTCGTGATGATCAGCCCGACCTGCCTGCCGATCCGGCCGCTGGACGAACTCGTCGAGTATCTCGACGGGCACCCGGCCGACGCGTACATCGATCTGGTCATGCTGGACGAGGATCCGGAGGCGCTCGCAGAGTTCGCCTACCGGGTGTTCTTCCCGGCGGGCTCCGTCGGTCAGCGCCTGATGCTCAAGGCACGGAATTTCGCGATCTCGGGAGGCCACGAACGCATCGACCGACAAGGCCTGAGCATCGCCCGCCCACTGCGCCGCGACTGGCGCTGGCAGAGTACGCCGGCACCTATCGCGATGCCTGGTATG
>JAUIAI010000290.1 GCA_030425615.1 Gammaproteobacteria bacterium | reverse complement strand
CGCACTGATCGCCGTATTCCGGACGCGCGGATACCTGAACTTCACACTCGAGTGGCTCTGGGACGCGGCGTTTCTCGACAGACTGATCGGTGAGTTCACGCCGCTGCGGCTGCTGTACAACGACGCGGCGGTGATCATCGGGCTCGTCTACGTCTTCATGCCCTTCATGGTGCTGCCGCTGTACGCCAACATCGAACGGCTCGACCGCTCGCTCCTGGAGGCCAGCCTCGATCTGGGAGCGAGCCAGTGGCAGACCTTCTGGCGCGTCACCGTCCCGCTCACGATGCCGGGCATCGTCACCGGCGTGATCCTGGTGTTCATCCCCACACTCGGCTCGTTCCTGACGCCTGAACTGCTCGGCGGCGCGAACTCGATCATGATCGGGAATGTCATCGAGCGCCAGTTCAAGGCGGCCAACGACTGGCCCTTCGGAGCCGCGCTGTCGTTCCTGCTCATGTATGCCACGTTCGCCGCACTGGCCGTGCGTGCCTGGGCGACGATGCGGCGTGGCCGGAACGAACCGGGAGCCGGGACATGACGTCCACGGGCCTGAGACGGGCGCTCGGCCCGCTCGAGTACGGCCGGCGCCTCTGGCTGAGGGCGACGCTCGTCGTGGTGTTCGTTCTGCTCTATGCACCGATCCTCACGCTGATCGCATTCAGCTTCAACGACTCCAAGCGCAACATCGTCTGGCAGGGCTTCACGCTCAAGTACTACGTCGAGGCCTTCGTGAACTCCCTGACGATCGCCGTCATGTGCACCGTCGTGGCAACCGTACTGGGCACCATGATCGCGCTGCTGCTCTGGCGATTCCGCTTTCCGGGCAAGACGGCCTACGAGGGGTTCGTCTCGCTGCCGATCGTGGTGCCTGAGATCTGCATGGGCGTGGCCATGCTCGTCTTCTTCGCACGCATCGGCTGGCCCAACGACCTGCCCTGGCCACTGAATCTGGGTGCCATCACCATCGCACACATCGCGTTCGCCTTTCCTTTCGTGGCGATGGTCGTTCGCAGCCGACTGACCGGCTTCAACCGGGAACTCGAGGAGGCCTCGCGCGATCTGGGCGCCAGCGAATGGCAGACGTTCCGCCACGTGATCCTGCCCTACATGCGGCCTGGCATCATCGCGGGCGCGCTGCTCGCCTTCACGCTCTCACTGGACGACTTCGTCATCACCTTCTTCACGTCGGGGCCGGACACCGTCACCTTTCCGGTCAAGGTCTATTCGCTGGTGCGTCGCGGGGTCTCGCCCGACGTCAATGCGGCTTCGACCATCCTGATCCTCATCACCGTGATCGCAACGTTCATCGCGGTCAAGCTGCAATCGCCGGAACGCAAGACATGAGCACCCAACCCGAGCGGCCGATCGTCTCGGTGCGCGGCATCAGCAAGCGGTTCGGCCAGACCACCGCGGTCGACGCGGTCGATCTCGAGATCCGCGAGAACGAGTTCTTCGCGCTTCTCGGGCCTTCCGGTTGCGGCAAGACCACGCTGCTGAGAATGATCGCCGGGCTCGAGGCCCCGTCCTCGGGCGAACTGGTCATCGATGGTCAGGACATGGTGCGCACACCGCCGAACGCACGGCCGGTGAACATGGTGTTCCAGTCTTATGCGGTGTTTCCGCACATGACCGTGGAGCAGAACGTCGGATACGGACTGCGCGTGACGGGTACGCCCGCGGATGAAACCCGCCGCCGCGTCGCCGAAGCGCTCGAACAGGTGCGGCTCGACCACCTGGCCACCCGTAAACCCGACCAGCTCTCCGGCGGTCAGCGACAGCGGGTCGCCCTGGCACGCGCCCTGGTCAAGCGACCGCGCGTGATGCTCCTCGACGAGCCGTTGTCGGCGCTGGATGCCAAACTGCGCGAGCAGATGCAGCTCGAGCTCACGAGCCTGCAGCGGGCCGTGGGGATCACCTTCATCATGGTCACGCACGACCAGGACGAGGCACTGTCGATGGCCGACCGGATCGCGGTCATGAACAACGGCAGGGTGGCCCAGCTCGCCTCGCCGGTGGATCTGTACGAGCATCCGGCCGATACTTTCGTGGCGGGCTTCATCGGTCGCATCAACCTGCTGCCCTCGAGGGTGGTGCGGCGCTCTCTTGACGGTCTCGTGATCCTGGTCGAGGGCCTGGGCGAACTCACACTGGCCGGCGACAACGCCGATGCCGAGGGAACGCAGTTCGCCATCCGCCCCGAGAAGGTCGTCATCGATCCGCCCGTGGACGAGGCCGGCTGGGTCCGGGCGGGGGCCACGGTCGTGGATACCGCCTACTATGGCGACACCAGCCAGATCTTCGTAACGCTTTCCGACGGCGGCAGGCCGCTGTCGGTCGCGATCGGGAACGCGCGCCGCGGGCGCGAGGGCCGCCCGCAGACCGGTCAGTCACTCACGATCGGCTGGCGCCTGGCCGACGCGCTGTTGCTCGCCGAGGGCTGATTCTTGTCGCTTTCACCGGCCATGCCCGCGCACACCGCGTCGTGTCTCTGTGGCGGGGTCCGTATGCACGTGAGCGAGATCCGGGGCCGGCGGGTGCTCTGCCATTGCCGCAGCTGTCGGAAGTCGTCGGGGAGCGCGTACGGCGCGAACGTCAGTGTGCCCGCGGACGGGTTCGGGGTCGTGGCCGGCGACGCGCTGCTGCGCAGCTATGAGTCTTCGCCCGGCAAGCACCGGTTCTTCTGTTCGGTCTGCGGCTCGCAGCTGTTCGCCCGGTCTGCACGATGGCCCGGGCTCGTGCGGCTGCGACTCGGCGCGCTGGACACTCCTTACGCCGAACCACATGCCGGTCACGGATTCGTCGCCGACAAGGCGGCCTGGGACGTCATCCACGACGGCGCCACCCAATACCCGGGCCGCGTGCCCGAGGATCGGAGCGACACGGCGCCCCCGTCGGTAGACTGCACGACGTGCCCTCCGAAAAGACCTGCGGCAGGCTGATCGTCCTCCTCGGGGACCAACTCGGCCCCGGATCCCCTGCCCTTCGCGAAGCAGACCCCGGCAGCGACCGCGTCCTGATGGCCGAGGTCGCCGAGGAGACCCGCTACGCCTGGCACCACAAGCAGAAGATCGTGTTCGTGCTGTCGGCGATGCGTCACTTCGCGGCGGAACTGCGCCAGGCCGGCTTCGCGGTCGACTATGTGAGGCTGGACGACCGGGAGAACTCCGGCCGCCTGCACCGCGAGGTAATCCGCGCCGCTCGTCGGGTCCGGCCCGATCGGATCGTGATCTGCGAGCCGGGCGAATGGCGGCTCGAGCGACGACTCCGACGGCTGGCCGCCCGCAGCCCGGTCCCCGTGGACATCCTCGAGGACTCACGGTTCTTTTGCAGCCGGGACGACTTCGCCGGCTGGGCCCGCGGCCGCCGGACCTGGCGGATGGAGAGCTTCTACCGGCGCATGCGAGAACGCACGGGTCTGCTCATGGACGGCGACGAGCCGGCGGGCGGACGCTGGAACCTGGACACCGACAACCGCAAGCCGCTGCCCGACGAGGTCGAGCCGCCGCCCGCGGCTTCGACCCGGCCGGATACCGTCACCCGCGAGGTGATGGAACTGGTGGAGCGTCACTGCGGCGATCATTTCGGCTCACTGGAGTCGTTCGGATGGGCGGTCGACCGTCAGGGCGCCCTGGCGCGCCTGGAACAGTTCATCGAGACCTCACTGCCGACGTTCGGCGACTATCAGGATGCGATGCGCAGCGGCGAGGCATCGCTGTTCCACAGCCTGATCTCCCCGTATCTGAACGTCGGTCTGCTCGAGCCGCGGGAAGTCTGCGAGCGCGCCGAGCGCGCCTGGCGGGAGCGTAGCGCCCCGCTCAACGCGGTCGAGGGGTTCATCCGGCAGATCCTCGGCTGGCGCGAGTACGTGCGAGGCATCTACTGGCTGACCATGCCGGGCCTGCGTCGTGCCAATGCCCTG
This sequence comes from Gammaproteobacteria bacterium, assembly GCA_030425615.1. Lineage (GTDB taxonomy): Bacteria > Pseudomonadota > Gammaproteobacteria > Burkholderiales > Burkholderiaceae_E > JAUIAI01. The sequence continues at coordinate 1,035 of JAUIAI010000290.1, read as the reverse complement.
GGCCACACTCGTCCGTTGCCGAACTGGTTCTGGAGCGGCGAGACCGATCTCAACTGCGCGCGCCAGGTCATCATGCAGACGAAGCAGCACGCGTATGCACACCACATTCAGCGCCTGATGATCACGGGCAACATCGCCATGCTGCTGGGCGTTCACCCGCGCGCGGTGCACGACTGGTATCTGGCGGTCTACGTGGACGCCTTCGAGTGGGTGGAGCTGCCGAATACCGTCGGCATGAGCCAGTACGCAGATGGCGGCCGGCTCGGCTCCAAGCCCTACGCGGCCGGAGGAAACTACGTCCGACGCATGTCGGATTACTGCCGCGACTGCCGCTACGACGTGCGGGACAGCACACACGACGGCGGCTGTCCGCTGAACGCCCTGTACTGGCATTTCATCAACCGCAATGCCGAACGGCTGCAGGCGAATCCGCGTATGCGCCTGATCGTGAGCAGCTGGCGCAAACGCGACGCCCGCGACCGGCAGGCCGTGCTGGCGCGCGCCGGCCGCTACCTTGCCGCGCTCGACGAGGAGACCGAGAGCGCCTCGCGGTCCAGGAGGGGGAAGGCCGACAGCGCATCGTAGATGCGCGGCGGTGCACCCACTGCGATGACGTGACCGCTGCCGAGGGCGGCGGGTTCGCGCACGCCGAGCAACGCGAGGGCGATGGCGAATTCCTCGGCCAGCAGTTCGAGCATACGGACCACGCCGTCCGCGCCGGCGGCGGCCAGGGCGTAACAATAGAGCCGGCCGAGACCGACCGCGTCTGCACCCAGTGCGAGCGCCTTGGCCAGATCGGTTCCCCGGGCAAAGCCGCCGTCGACGAAGACCCGGGAGCGCCCCTTCACGGCGGCCACGACCTCCGGAAGCACGCCGACGCTGCCCTGACAGTGGTCGAGCTGGCGCCCCCCGTGATTCGAGACGTAGACGGCCGAAACCCCGAGATCCGCAGCGATCGCGGCGTCCTCGGCCGTGGCGATGCCCTTGAGGATCAGCGGGATGTCGTAGGCAGAACGAACGCGCTCGACGTCGCGC
>JAUIAI010000289.1 GCA_030425615.1 Gammaproteobacteria bacterium | reverse complement strand
AACACCTGGCCCAGTTGACCCGACTCCTCACCGGATCGGATCATGCCGACGAAGACCTCGTCGAAGGCGTCGGGAAACGCGGACAGCGCGACTGACAACGACGTGCCCTCCGCGACCGCCTGGGTGACCACCGTGAGGATGTCTCGAAACGTGCGGTTCTCGAGCGAATCGACCTGGTCCTGCAACGCCTCGGTGACCATCAGGCCGGCCTTGAGCGTGGTCTCCATGTGCAGGCAGAAGTTGATCAGCTCACGCCGCGGGGGCCGCGATTTGAACAGCATCGCCCGCAGGCTCGGCCGCGCTTTGAGCAGCTCCATGCCCGCGCCGGAGAGCCGTGTTTCCAGCTCGCGCGGATTGAGCGCCGGCAGGCGTCCGCTGACGATGTTGCCGTCAGGGCCGACCGCGCGGTAGTTGTAGATTCCCATCGTGCCCGCCTATCGCGTTTCGCGCTCGAGCTGCGTCAGATCCACGACCCGTGCCGCTTCGTCGAGCGAGGTCTCGCCTGCCGCCACCCGTCGCATCGCGTCGTCGAGGAGCTCCAGGAAGCCTTTCTCGCGCAGTCGGCGCCGTATCTCGGGCAACGGGGTCCGCTCGGCGATCATGTCGTCGATCTCGTCGTCGATGCGCAGGATCTCCATGAGCGCCAGACGGCCGCTGAAGCCCAGGTGGTCGCAGCGTTCGCAGCCGCTGGGCTTGAACAGCTGGACCGGTCCGTCGCCGTTGCCGACACGCAGCAGGCGCGCGGTGGCCGCGTCGACGACGTACGGCTCCTTGCAGTGCTCGCAGAGCTTGCGAATGAGACGCTGACCGACCGCGCCGATCAGATTGCCCGCCAGCACCTCGGGAGTGAGTCCCAGGTCCATCAGGCGGGGGAGCACGCCGATGGCGGAGTTCGTGTGCAGGGTCGAATAGACCTGGTGTCCGGTCATGGCCGCACGCAGGGCCATCGTCGCCGTTTCACCGTCACGGATCTCGCCGACCAGGATGATGTCCGGGTCCTGGCGCATCAACGAGCGGATTCCCGCCGCGAAGTCCAGTTTCAGTCCGGCGGCGAGGTTCGCCTGCCGGATCATCGGAATCGGATACTCGACCGGGTCCTCGAGCGTCATGATGTTGACCGAGTCGCGATTGAGCTTCCCGAGGATCGAGTAGAGCGTGGTCGTCTTGCCGCTGCCCGTCGGGCCGGTGACGAGGAACATGCCTTCGGGCCTGGAGATCATGGTCTCCAGGAGTTCGCGCTGTTCGGCCGTGATCGGCATCGATTCGAACGGAACCAGGGCACGGGCGCGGTCCAGGATCCGGAGCACCACGTTCTCGCCGTAAAGCGTGGGCTGGGCCGCTGCCCGGAAATCGATCTGGCGCCCGTTCATGATCAGCGAGGTGCGCCCGTCCTGCGGTGCGCGCGACTCGGCGATGTTCATCCCGCATATCACCTTGAGGCGCACGAGCATGGGCGGCCAGTAGGTGTTGTGCAGTGAGCGGATCTGGCGAAGGACTCCGTCGATGCGGTATCGGATCCGCACGAACCCGCTCTCGGGCTCGAAGTGGATGTCGCTGGCCCGCCGTTGCACGGCATCCATGAGGATCGAATCGATCAGACGGACCACCGGACCCGAGAACTCCCGACCGGTGGTATCCAGACTGCCGACGTCGACCTCGCCGGTTTCCATCTCGTGCAGGATGCCGTCGATCGACAACGTGTGGCCGTAGTGGTTCTCGATGGCGTTGCTGATCTCGCCGTCGGTGGCCATCCTGACTTCGACCGACCACAGCCCGTCCAGCAGCGCGCTGAGCTGATCGAACATGACCACGTCGCCCGGATTGGACGAGGCGATCGTCAGGCCTCGTTCGTGTGCGTCTATCGAGACCGGGAAGATCCGGTGGCGCTTGGCGAACTCGCTCGGCACGAGCGCCAGTGCCTCCGGGATCGGAACCAGTCTGCTGAGGTCGATCTGCTCGTGTCCGAGATTCTCGGCGAGCGTTTCGCGCAGCGTCTTCTCGGTCACGAAGCCGAGCGAGACCAGAACCTGGCCCAGGGGCCGGCCCGCGGCCCGTTGTTCGATGAGCGCGATGCGCAGCTGATCCTGGCTGAGGATTCCCCGTTCAACGAGGAGTTCGCCCAGAGGCTTGCGCTTCTGCTCTGCCTGAGCCGGTTTGTCGATGACGGGTGCGTCTGCCATGGGAGCTCGGTAGGTCAACGTTCGGCGGTGGCGGTCTCGAGGGCCTGCACGCGTTGGTGAGCCTGCGCCGGATCGAAGCTTGCCGGACCGCTGTCCGCCAGCGCGATCGCGCGGCGGTAATGCTGGATCGCGACACCGTGCTGGGCCAGCCGGTCCAGGGCCACGGCCAGATTGAACGCGTAGTCGGCGTTCGCCGGCTCCGCGCTGCTGGCTTCGAAATAGGCCTGCTGGGCCTCGAGCCACCGGTCCTGCTCGGCCAGCGCATTGGCCAGTTCGAACGTCACGCCGGCACTGTTCATCCCGCTCGCGATCAGATTGCGCAGGCGGCTTTCGCGTCGCGAGGGCTCCTCGCTTCGGGTGACGGAGAGCAGTCCGGCCTGGGCGACGGCGTCATTGGGGTCGATCGTCAGCGCGCGCTCATACTGTTGCCGCGCGAGCGTCGTGTCGCCCTGTTGCGCCGCGATCGATGCGAGGCCTATCCAGGCATCGGAGTCGAGCGGGTTGCGTACCAGTGCATCACGGTAGAGCCGTTCCGCGTCGTCGAGGCGGTTCATCCGAAGCGCGCGGTAGGCCGCCGTCTTGACGAGCGCGCTGCGTTCGGCGGCGGACATCGCCCGCTTCAGCCGTACCGCCTGTGCACCCGCGGGGGGGGCCTGAGGCGTCGCGGGATCGGCCGATTCGCTCGCGGAGCCTGATGCAGGCGTTCCCTGCGGGACCGGGACTGCCGGTACGCCTGGAGCGGCGGTTGCCGGCGCGGTCGCGAGGGCCACCGGCGGGGTTGCGCGGTCCACTTGCGGAGTTGCGCGAGCGACCTCCGGAGTTGCGCGAGCCACCGGCGGGGTTATGCGAGCCACGGACGGGGTCGCGCCGGCCACCGGCGCTTCGGCGGCCGGGGTGGAGGCGACCGCGGGCTTCTTCGCCGGTGCTGAAGCGCGGGGCAAGGCAGGGGCAGCGGGGACGCGACCGTCCTGCGGTGCGACCGCGATCCAACCGCCTTCGGCAATCATCCGGCCGTGCCGCGTGACTTCGTCGAGTATCGCGAGCTCTGCCGTGGTCCAGAGCGGTCCGTCGGTGGTCATCGCCGGAGTCGTCGCGATGGCTGGCATCGGCATCAACGGTTCGCTGGCCGGCACCGGCATCATCGGTTCGCTGGCCGGTGTGAAGTCGAGCTCAGGGGTCACGAAGGCCTGGTAGCCGAACCAGCCCCCCGCGATCACTCCGACGATCCCGGCGACCACCGCCAGCTTGACGCGACGGCTTCGGGAACCGGCCGGTTCGACGACCGCCGCCGTTTCGTAATCCGGCTGCTGGGTGTCGACGGATGCGGTGTCCGCTTCGACGTAGGAAGAGATCGGGGCGGGTGCCTGGGTCCCGTCCGTCACGGACTCGTCTGAAGCGACGTCGGCGAACTCCAGTGCGGGCCGCTCGCGAGGATCCGGGTCCGACGGTGCCAGCGCGATGACCTCCTCCGTGTCTGCCGAAGCCGGTTCCGGGTCCGGAGCCGGGAAGGCCCCGGCCGGCTCCGGTTCGAGCGAGCCCATCTTCATCAGGCCGAGGGTGTCGTCCGCGCCAGCGGCATCCGTGGGAGCAGGGACCGGCGGGTAGGGATCCGCCAGCTCCTCGTTCGGAGCATCGTCACCGGCGGGAGCCAGCGTCAGCGCCGCGGCAGCGGGGCCGTTGTGCCGCCCGGTCTCCGGGCTCGCGGCCTTCGCATCGGTGGCCGCCCTTGGCAGGGACCTGTCGCCGCCGTCGAGCATCGTCGACCAGGACGGCTGGGCCGTCGTCAGGCCGCGGGCGCCTTTCTGGCCGGATTCGGAGCCTCGCGGCGGAGAGTCCCCGGATTCCGCATGCGAGGCAGCCCCGGAATCCAGTGTGAACTGGAGCGCGGAATCAGCGCCGGGCTTCAAGGTCCCCGGGCGATTCGAGGTCTCTTCGGCCTGCGATGCAAGAGTGCGCCGGTCGTCGGAGCCCCGTCCTTGATCGTCGTCGAGCAGATCGCTGCTTTGCTTGTGGGATCTCTCGGCCTGTTTGAGCGCCTTGATCAACAAGCTCATGACCGAGCTCCGTCCGTCTGCGGCTCAGGCCGGGGCCCCACCGATGACGTCTTCTCCGTCTGCGGGCTTTCGTCGTTGCCGGGCCTGCGCCAGTGGCGGGGCAGCGGCAGCCGGTCCGGCTTGCGGAAGAAGTCCTCCTTCGGCTGCAGTGACTTCAGATGGCGGTAGTCACCGTCCATGCTCGCCTGCCGGATGACCACCGGACGCAGGAAGATCACCAGTTCGCTCTTGCGCGCGTTGTCGTTCCGGTAACGGAAGAGTTCGCCCACGAAGGGGATGTTCGCAGGCCCGGGAACGGCGTCCGTCTGGTCGTCGACGGTCTCCTGCATCAGTCCGCCCATGACCGCGACGTCACCGGTGGCGACCTTCATGATCGATTCGATCTCCCGGGTCTGGATCTCGGGCACCCGGCTGATGACGTTGTTCTGCGCGAGCGCGGGATTCGGGTCGTTGACGAAGCCGATGATCCTGGAGATGGTCGGGCGCACGTTCATCGTGACCATGCCCGAGCCCTCGATCTGAGGCGTCACGCTCATCACGAATCCGACCGGAACCGTGTTCGGAGTGGACGTGTAGGTGACCAGCGGAGCACTGGTGTCGCTACCGGGCGTGACCTGCACGTCGATCGTGAAGTACACGCGGTTGTCGACGACCTTGAGGACCGCGGTCTGGTTGTTGAGAACGCTGATCTTGGGGCTCGAGAGCACCTTGACCTTGCCGAAACT
>JAUIAI010000288.1 GCA_030425615.1 Gammaproteobacteria bacterium | reverse complement strand
GTGAGCACTTCTCGATGGCCGACATCCCCGTGGGTGTGACGCTCTACCGTTACTTCGACATCCCGGTGAAGCGGCCCGACACGCCGCACCTGCGACGCTGGTACGAGGCGCTGGCCGCGCGACCCGCATATCGGGAAATCGTCATGACCTCGTACGAGGAACTGCGCGGCCTGACGCCCAGGACCTGAGATCGCGGGCAGCGCCTGGGTTACAGTTCGCCGACGATCCCTCGCGGCGGTCCGGCCGGGCCGCCGCGCGTCACTGGAGACCCACGACCATGCCCGAAACCACCCCCGAAGCCTCTCCCATCGCCGCCGGCGCCGCCATCGGTCTGGTCGGTCTCGGTGCCATGGGCCGCGGCGCCGCTGGGCGCCTCCTGTCCGCCGGCTACCGCGTCGTCGGCCGGGACCTCGATCAGGCTTCGCTCCAATGGCTGACCGAACAGGGAGGCACGGCGGCACGCGAGCCGGCCGACCTCTCGGACTGCGACGCCGTGATCGTCTTCGTGGTGAACGATCGCCAGACCGAAGCCGTGCTGTACGGTGAGGACGGGCTGGTCGGCAGCCTGAAACCCGGGTGCGTGGTGATCACCTGCTCCACCATGCCGCCCGCCTACGTGCAGGCGCTCGCGCCCCGGTTGGCCGCCGACGGCCTGCGCCTGGTCGACGCGCCGGTTTCGGGCGGACGCGTCGGCGCTCAGAAGGGCACGATGACCATCATGATCGGTGCGGCACCAGAGGATCTCGCGCGCGTGCGGCCCGTGCTCGAAGTGATCGGCGGGCGCCTCTTCCACCTGGGCGACCAGCCCGGTGCCGGCGCACAGATGAAGGTCATCAACCAGCTCATGTGCGGCGTGCACATCGCCGCCGCCGGCGAAGCCCTGGCCATGGCCAAGCGGCTCGGCCTGTCGCTCGCGCAGACACACGAGGTTCTCGGCAGCGGTGCCGCCGGCTCCTGGATGCTCGGCGATCGCGGCCCGCGAATGGTCGACGCCGCATGGGACGACGTCGCCTCGGCCGTCGACATCTTCGTCAAGGACCTCGGCCTGGTGCTCGACGCGGCCGGGGACGCCGGCCACCCCGCCGATCTCGCCCGCGCCGCCCACGCGAGATTCGTCGCGGCGAGCAAGGCGGGCCTGGGCGGCAAGGACGATTCGGCCGTGATGCTCACCTATCTTGACGACCCTTCCGAGCACGGCGGCTGAACGTTTAGGGCCTGCTGACAGGCCCTAATCCCGGGGGGGTCGGCGTCGACGCCGACCCCGCCGGGATGTTCCCTGCTCAGCCCGCCGGGCGTCCGACGGCCACCGGCCGCACCGGCGCGCCGGCCGCGCCCTTGTCCAGCGTGGGCAGCACCATGGCGCAGGACAGCCAGACCTTGTCCGACACCATATCGGCGAGCTTCAGATTCTCGAGGTGATACACGCCTGCCTGAGTGAGCAGATGGTGGTGCACCCCGAACGGCAGGCCGGGCGCGGTGCCCTCGGCGGGCGGCGCCTTGCCCTGCAGCATGCCGTTCGCCACCGGATCGATGAAGGGCGTGTCCAGGCCGGCTGCGAGCACCCCCTTCTCACCCAGGTACTGCGCCGCGTCCACACTGAGACCGGGCGCCATGGCGTAGTACGGCGTGTCTCCCGCCGGATCCTGCCACTGATCGCTCCAACCCGTGTACACCCAGACCATGTCCCCGGGCAGCAGACCACGCTCGCCGAGCCCCTGGGCGTCCAGCATTCCCCTGATGTGTTCGGCCGTCACCAGCGCGCCGTCACCCATGCGCTCGCCCTTGCCGACGTATTGCTTCGCATCCAGCACCACGGCCGTGCTCACCAGCGGTGGAATCTTCTCGATGCCGAGCCTCTGCAGGCCGGAATCCGGCGTCGGCTTGACCTCCGCCTGGGTGTAGCCGCCGTAGTAGGTGGCGTCGTCGGCCGAGAACGGTCCGGCCGGATCCCAGGGCTTGCTCTTGACGGCGAAATGGCCGAGCGCGTCGATCTGCGTGCCCTGCTGCCCAGGCTCGGCGCCCGCCTCGTAGGCCTCGCTGTTGAAGGCGTGACGAGAGAACGGCACACCCGAGGACGGCTTGGCCTTGACGCCCGCATTGGCTGCGAACGGGGACTTCGGCATCGTGTTGCTGCGCGGGTGGGAGGCCTCGTACCAGCGGGCACCGGGCTGTGCCATGTGCCAGGCGCAACGACGGTTGGTGGCCTCGCCCAGGGTGTTCGCCATGCCGAGCTCGTCACCCTTGGGCCAGGGGGGCATCGGGGCACTGCGCGAAAGCTCGATCAGTTCGGGTGGCTCCACCGCGTGGGCGGGGCCGGTGATGAGTGCACACGCGCAGCTGAGCGCTAGCACGGACAATGGGGTGCGGGTCATGATCGTCTCCAGAATGCCCCGCGCAGCGCAGATCCGCCGCGCAGTCGTTTCGATGGGTTTTTCGCGGCCGCGCGGTCCGGTCCCCGGCGCAGCCGTTGACGAACGTTACCCGAATTCCGCGTTGGGACCCAACTTCCCGGTCCGTGCAGTCATCCGGCATCGCGCCCGGTTCATCACTCGGCGCACCCGGTTCATCCGGCAGCGCACCCGCTTCATACGACAGCGCAGCCGCTTCGTCCCTCAGCGCACCCGCTTCATCCGGAGTCGGAATCAGCGCGAGGCCCGCGCGAGCATGCCGCCGATCAGGATGAACAACGAACCGGCCACCCGGTTGAACAGGCGGCCATGTCGAGAGAGCCAGGGCGCGATGCGGCCGGCGGCCACGGCGACCGCGAGTTCGTAGACGAATTCCACGAGCGCGAACGTGCCGCCGAGAACCAGGAAATGGGCTTGCAGAGACAGGCCGGGCACCATGAACTGGGGCAGGAAGGCCGTGAAGAAGATCAGCGCCTTGGGATTGGAGACGGCCACCAGGAAGCCCTGCACGAACAGCGCCCGGCCACGGCCCGCGGCGCTGGCGAAGTCTTCGGACGGCATCCGACCGCCCTTGCCGTCGTCGTTCCGGTCCGGATCGCGGCCGTACGAGGCGCTGGCGTCCCGGGAGGTCGGACGGCCGGCCGCCGCCAGCCCGATCGCCAGCCCCGGCGCCGCGGGCGCACGCCAGAGCTGGACCCCCAGCACCACCAGATAAACGGCGCCGACGGTCTTCACGACCCAGAATGCGCGTTCCGACGCCGCCAGCAATGCTCCGAGACCGGCGAGCGAAGCACCGACGACCACCAGGAACCCGATCACGCCGCCCAGCGCGCTCCAGGCCGCCCGACGCGCGCCGAAGCGGATTGCCTGGGTGAGCACGAGCAGGCCGTTCGGCCCCGGCGTGAGCGACAGCCCGATCGCCGCCGCCAGATACAACAACCAGTGTTCGATGCTCATCGACGGCCCGCCTCGCAGTGAGATCGCCATGATACTCACCGTCGTCGCCCGCGGCGTGTCCACTGACGGACCGGGCGACGCACCCACGAAAAACGCCCGGCGGGCCGAGCCCGCCGGGCGTTCAAACGGCATTCCCGATGCCGGGGTGGCGGCGAGACCGCCGCCACCGTCGGCCGGTCAGGCCACCTTCTCGCCGAACGGCAGATCACGCAGCCGCTTGCCGGTGGCCGCGAAGATCGCGTTGGCCAGGGCCGGCGCGAACGGCGGAACCCCCGGTTCGCCCACGCCGGTGGCATGCACCTCGAACGGATGCGGCACGATGTGCGTGTGCACGTGCGGGTAGTTGTTGATCCGCACCATCGGGTAGTCGTGGAAGTTCGAGTTGGTGACCGCGCCGTTCTCGTAGTTGATGCCCGAGTACAGCGCCAGGGTCATGCCCATCACCGCCGCGCCTTCCATCTGCGACTGCACCCGCTCCGGGTTGACGCAGAAGCCGCAGTCCACGGCCATGTGCGCCTCGGGCACGGTGATCGTGCCGTCGTCCTCGACCTTCACCCGGACCACCGAAGCCACGTAGGTCAGGAAGCTGCGGTGCACGGCGATCCCCATACCCTCGCCCCGCGGCAGCTGCCGGCCCCAGTTGGCGCGCTCGGCGGCCAGCTCGACCACACCGCGCAGACGACCGGTGTCGTTCGGGAACTCCTCGTACGGGTCACCGTAGTTCCAGAGATCCTTCATGTCGGCCGCCTTCGGATCGATGATCCGATCCGGGCCGATCAGCTCGAGCAGCATGTCCTTCGGATCGCGGCCCAGCTCGTGCGCCAGTTCCGTGATGAACGACTGCACGGCGAAGGCACGCGGGATGTTCGACACCGAACGGAACCAGCCGATGCGCGTGTGCGCCATGGCCTTGCCGGCCTCGATCGACATGTTGGCCACGTTGATCGGCGTGTCGACCAGACCCATGCCGGCTTCCAGCGAGCTGGTGTAGCCCGGATCCTCGACGAAGGTCGAGAAGATCGTGGGCGAGACCGAACGATGCAGCCAGCCGACGACCTTGCCGTCCCCGTCCACCGCCGCTTCCAGGTGCTCCACGGAAGTGGTGTGGTAGAACGCGTGCCGGAGATCGTCTTCCCGGGTCCACTGCAGCTTGATCGGCGCACCCACCGCCTTGGACACCATGGCCGCCTCGATCACGAAGTCGCACTTGGACTTGCGGCCGAAACCACCACCGAGCAGCGTGACGTTCACCGTCACATCCTCGATCGGCATGTTCAGCAACGCAGCCGAGCGGTGCACGATTCGCGCGAGTTCCTTCGAGGTGTAGAAATCGAGGCGGAAGCTGACGCCGAAGCGGTCGCGTAGCGGTGAGGTCAGCAGCCCTGCCCGCGTCGTCGCACCGACAAGAGTAAAAGGCGGCAGCTCAAGCTTGATCGAACGCGCAGCGGGCCCTTCGCCAATCATGATGTCGAGTTGATAGTCCTCCATCGCTGGGTAGAGAATCTCCTCTATCGCCGGACTCATGCGATGGATTTCGTCGATAAAAAGTACGTCTCCGGCCTCAAGATTTGTGAGCATTGCAGCCAAATCGCCAGC
>JAUIAI010000287.1 GCA_030425615.1 Gammaproteobacteria bacterium | reverse complement strand
AGAACGTGACATGACGGCCCGTGGTGTAGCTGGAGGCGCCGATGCAGAGCGCATCGAACCGGCCGGCCTCCAGATTGGCGGCGATCGCCTCGGGATCGATCATCTCGCGCAGGCTGTCGATCAGCGGACTGTTGTCGAGAATCGCGTCCGGCTGACGACGCACCAGTCGCGGCAACGCCAGCCAGGAGACCCATCGCGCGCCGCGCAGGTACCAGTCCAGCATCTCCGTGGTGAACACGTGCTCAGGCCTCAGCTCGCGCCAGACCGCGCACAGGTCGTCGGCCGCCTGCGGCCATTGCGAAGCCCGTGCGGCGAGGAAGGCGGCGTTGATCGAACCCGCGGAAGCCCCCGAGATCACCCCGAAAGGGAATTCCGAATCCGGACGCATCTCCGCGATCGCCTTGAGCACGCCGGCCTGGTAGGCCGTACGCGCACCGCCCCCGGTCAGCAACAAGCCGTTGCCGGCGACCGGTGATCGTGGAAGCTCGGGCTGCTCTGCGACGTCGTTCATCGGGAGGTGGAGGTTCGCTGCGGTCGGTCCGTTTCTCCGGACGATAGCACTCGTGGCGAGCGGATTCGGCGTCGGCCGCCCACCGGCCGGCGTGTTCCCGACGGCCGGCTCGAAGCAGGCGGCCGGTCGGGAGCAATCGGGCGCACCCGGCCCCCGGATCCGGGCCCCGGCGATCGGATCAGTAGGCGAAACGCACCAGCTGCGGCTCCTGCGCGGACTGCCCCGAATCGAGGTAAGCGGATTGCCCGAGACCGAAGAAGTCGCGCGCGTCGTCAGGCACGTCTTCTTCGTGGAAGAGCTCGGTGACCACGAACAGGCCCGGCTCCAGGTCCACCGGTGCGGCGTTCAGGAACGACGTGGCAGAGGACACCTCCCTGATGCCTGCCGGGGAGCCCGGCGGCCCGCCGAACCGGAACACGAAGACCTCCCCGACGGGTCGGTCGCCGTCCGGCGGCAAGGTGGCGGTGAGGTAGCCGAAGGCCTCCGTGAAGCGGACCGTTTCGATCCGCAGTGCACCGGACACCTCCTCCGCGAACGTGACGGGCGTGAATGCGGAGACATCACGCGAACCGTCGACGGCGACGTCACCGAGCCGGCTCGGCCCGAGCACGAACAGCGAACGGCCGGAGTGCAGCCAGACTCCGCCGTCCGGATCGACCGCCATGCGCCACGCCAGTCCGGTGGCGGGCGGTGCGGTGCACCCGCCGGTCGACAGATCGAGCAGGCAGTTCCGGGTCGCGTCCAGGAGCCACAGCGAACCGTCGCGCCGCCAGGCGAAGTCTCGGATCACGGCCGGCGCAGCCACCGCGTCGCCGGCGTCCCCACCGTCGTTCACCGTCTGCCACAGCCCGGACGGCTGATCCGCGCCCGAGCCAGCAGCGATCCCACCCTCGGCGAGGTGCAGCGCCCCGTCATCCGTCAGGAGAGCCAGGAAACGGTCTTCTTCGCGCATCGCCCGGACCACCGTGCGGCCCCGCGCCCGCGGCGGCAGGGCGGCGCCGAGATCGCGCCCGACGAATCCCTGCGCCAGAGCAACCGGTGCGGCGTCGTCGGGCACCAGCCCGGTGGTGTCGAAATCGAACAGGACGAGCCGGGGTTCGTCGGCGGCTTGCGGGCCGGACGGCGCGACGATCATCGAGAGAATGTCCAGCCCGAAGAACGAGCCCGCCGTCGTGAGGAGCCGGCGCTCGCCGAGCTCGCCGCCGGTCAGCAACGGCGTGGCCAGCACCGCGCCGCCGAGATCCTGCTCGATCAGGTGGAAGTCGTCGTCCAGGGCAACGGTGGCCGACGCGACCGTGACGCCCGTGACCGGCACGGCCGGCTCCAGTCCCAGCCGCGCGAGCATCGGAACGACCCGGTGACCATTGCCCGGCGAGAAGCAGTCGATCGTGAGCGGTGTCATGGCAAGGACGCCGCCGCTGGCCGCGCAGTCGAGCTCACCGTCCGCCGCGTGGTCAGCGACCAGGGCATCGCCGGCGCGCAGCAGCGGAGTGTTCGTACCGGAGCCGGCGCCGTCGGGCAGTGCCGCCGCCGCCAGGACCTCGTACAACATCGCGACGTCGATCCCACCCGTCGCAGGCAGATCGCCACCGGCCTCGTAGCCGCGCGCTCCGCCGCTGAACGACCGGGACCGTAAGGAATCGACCCACTCGGCCCGCCCGGCGTACGGCTCCGACCACAGGCCGGCGTGCAGATGAGCAGGCGTCTCCAGACGCTCGTCCAGCGCGAAGCCGAGCGCCTCGGCCAGGCGGGCGAGCTCGCCCGTGGCCCTCGCCAGCCCGACTTCGGCCTCCAGGAGCGCATCTTCGTCAATCCGCCCGACACTCACGACCGCATCCAGCGAAGCCGGCGACATCGCGGCCGCCATGCGTTTCGGAACCGGGCGCTCGAGCCCCTCGCCACGGACGTTCAGCCGCTCGTAGCGGGTCACCCAGGCCTCGGACAGCGGGCCCAGCCCGATATTGGCCGTGATACGCGGCAGGACAGCCCGCCAGACCCTGTTCTCCGGAAACGGCACCCAACGCTGCGCGACCAGGTCGTACAACTCCGCGCCGTCGGCACCCCGAAGGACGACCGTGACTCCACCGGCGCCCCCGTCCGGCGGACGATATGTGACCAGCCCGCGATCGTCGGTCAGCGCACTGCCGAGCACTGTGCCGGCGGCGTCGTGGACGGTAATTCGGGCCCCCTTGACCCGATGCCTGGCGCCGATCGCCACGCCTCCGTCTCCGTCTGCGCCGGCCCCCAGCGTCCCGGATTCGGCCGGGAGCGAGAAGCCGAGATCTCCGTCGAATCCGGACACGAGCACGGCCTCCGCGACGCGCGCATCGTTCGTCGGGACCGCGCCGTCCGACGAAACCGCGGTCTCCTGGCTCCCGCCGTCGGATTCGACGGGTGCGACGTCATCACCGCAGCCCTGCAACGCGGGCGTCGCGCCGATGAAGAGGGCGGCCACGAAAGCCAGCCGCCGACGCCTTGTGTGCTCTGGCATGAGCCCTCCCGGAGACAGCCGTTGATCGGCCATTCGCCACTGAGGCTACTGGGTGCCGGACCCGGCAGCAACCCCGTATTCCTGGCATTCGGCCGGGCACTACCATTAGGGGTCGAACCCGGACCTCTCCCATGCGCGACCGCCCGCTCCCCATCGACGATCAGGCCGCCGGCTTCGAAGTCACGGACGACTTCGAGCCCTTCGACCAGAAGGACGACGTGTTTCGCCGCTCCTGGCACGACCCGGACGTCAGGACCGAGGCCGCGATGCGCTTCTACCGGACGTATCGCGAGGCCCTGCGCGACTGGCGCTCGGCGGACGGATTCCGTCAGCAGGACTACGCGCTGCGCAACGCGGCCTGGCACGTCAGCGACCTGTTCACGGAAGCCCGCGAGGCGGACGACCGGCGCGAGGGGTTCAGCGACGCCTTCACCCAGAACCGGGATCCGGCGCCCGAACGGGTCGGGATCGGCACGCCGGCCCAGGCCGCCGCCGAAGTCAAACGCGTGGCCCGTCTGTTCGGCGCCGCCGACGCCGGCATCTGTGCCGTGGACCGACGCTGGCTCTACACACGCAAGTTCAGCGACATGAGCGGGACCTCACGGGAGAACGACATCGACCACGGGCTCACGAACGTGATCGTCACCGTGCAACCCATGAACCGGGCGCTGCTCGACACCGTGCCCTCGGCCCTGTCCGGCACAGCGACGGGACTCGGCTACTCCCACGATGCGCTCGTGGTGCTGGCCCTCGCCCAGTACATCCGCAATCTCGGCTTTCGCGCGGTGGCGAGCATGAACGACAGTTCGCTCGCGATTCCCATGGCCATTCAGGCCGGGCTGGGTGAATACGGTCGCCACGGGCTGCTGATCACCCCCGGTCACGGTCCGCGCATCCGACTGGGCAAGGTGTTCACCGACATGCCTCTGGCGCACGACGCGCCGATCCGCTTCGGCGTGCGCGAGTTCTGCGAACAGTGCCGACGCTGCAGCACCGCCTGCCCGGTCAAGGCCATTCCTGCCGGCGGGCCGGACACCGCGCGCCACAACCGCTCGAACATCGCCGGGGTGCGCAAATGGAGCGTGGACGGAGAACGCTGCTTCGGCTACTGGACGAAGCAGAACACCGACTGCGCGATCTGCGTGCGCGTGTGCCCGTTCAACCGGGATTTCTCGAGGCCCGGCGCCCGCGTCTGGCGCTGGCTCGTGCGCCACGGCGTGCGCCGCTGGCCGGCCCTCACCGGCTGGCTCGTGAAGTTGGACGACCGGCTCGGACACGGCCGACGCCGCAAGCCGGCCGACTGGTGGCGCTCGAGCTCTCGCGATGACAGCTTCTGACACCAGTCCCCGAACGCGGGTGCGCTGCCCCGGCGCAGGTAAGCCGGCACCGCAGACGTCGTCCCGGGGGCAGTCGTCGTGACCGATTTCACGCTGGTCGAAACCGTCCGCGCGGAGACGGTGGTTCGCAAGAGCCGGTTCATCGCCCAGGTGGCACCGGTGGCCGACCGCACGGCCGCGCTCGGGTTGCTGGAACGCGCGCGAGCCGATCATCCCAACGCCACCCACGTCTGCTGGGCCCTGCTGGCCGGCGGCGAGTCCGCCGCGAACGACGACGGAGAACCGGGCGGCACCGCCGGGCGCCCGATGCTGGAGGTGCTGCGCCTGCAGTCCCTGGAGGGCGTGCTGGCGATCGTGGTGCGCTACTTCGGCGGCGTCAAACTGGGCGCCGGCGGCCTGAGCCGGGCCTACGGCGGCGCGGTGGCCGAGGCGCTGCGAGACGCGCGCAAGGTGCCTCGACAACGGCTCGAGCGGTTGCATTTCGCGGCTCCCTATCCACTGGAAGGCCGGATACGACGTCTGCTCGAAAAGCACGGCGCCCATCTGGTGAACACGAACCACGGGGCCTCGGTGTCATTCGAGGCGGAGGTCGCCGAGCCGGAATCGGCTGCGCTTCGAGCCGCGC
>JAUIAI010000286.1 GCA_030425615.1 Gammaproteobacteria bacterium | reverse complement strand
CGCAGCGGTTCATCAGAACGTGCACCAGCCCGTCGTCGCCGCGCACCATGATGACCGGTACGCGTCCGATGTCCGTCGTGAAGTAGTCGCCACGGTTCGGGATCTGGCTGTCGTGGCCCACGAAGATCCAGGTATTGGCGAACAGGTGTTCCATCTCGAGATCGAACACCTCGGGGTCGACGTAGACGTCGCGATGCACGGCGTTGTCGCGCACCAGGCCGGCGACCGCCTTCGGATTGTCTCGGTACTTGCCCATGTCTATCTCTCCCTTTGCCGGGCCCTACGCCAGGACCGGGCGGCGGACGCTGGCCGCCGGGCCCCCCGCGGGACGGGCACGCGACGATCTGCACGCATCATGCCACCTCCCGCGCCACGGCCGCACCATCATCGCGATGCGGCGCCGGCACCGCCGGCCGTCCCTCAGGCTCGCCGGGTTCGAACGGCCTCGCGACCATGGAGGCCGACAGCATCCCGAGGCATTCGCGCAGCGTGCGCTGATGCTCCTCGGGCATGTCCCGGAACGCCCAGGCCTCGATCTCGGCCGCGATCGACCGGAGTTCCCGGTACTCGTCCCGCCCGGCATCGCAGAGATGGATCTGAACCTGGCGGGAGTCGAGCGGGGAACTCACCCGGCGGATCATGCCGCGCCCCTCGAGCCGGTCCAGCGCGCGTGACAGCGTCGCCTGATCTGTCACGGTGCGATCGGCCAGTTCGGAAATGATGAGCCCGTCGCGCTCGACCAGGAAACCGAGCACCCGCCAGTGGGTCATGGTCATGCCGCGCCGACGAAGCGAGCGCTGCATCGGCGCATTGATCTGGCCCACGACGCGGTTCAGCAGATAGGGCAGGAACTGACTATGGGTGAGACCGGCATCGGCACGCATGACTCAGCCCCGTTTCGGCGGCTGCAGAAGCCCCTCGGCCCTCAGGCGGTCCGCCATGCGGGCGAGCAGCCGGTCACGATAGTCGGCCGGGTCGATCGCGTGCCAGTCGTAGAACCCCTGGCCGCTGCGCAGCCCCACGTCGCCCTCGTCCATGAGTTGCGCGACCAGCGCCGGTGATTCGTATCTTGCGGCGCTGATCAGGCGCGACATCGTTCCCGAGGCGTAGTGCAGGATGTCCACGCCTCCGTAATCGACGAATTCGAGTACTCCCATGGACGCATAGCGCAGACCGAATCCCAGGCGCACCGCCCGGTCGACGTCGGCCGGGCTGGCCACGCCCTCCTCGACCAGCCGCGCCGCCTCGTTCATGATCAGCGCCTGCAGACGAGGAACGATGTAGCCCGGACTCGGGCGGCAGACGACGGGCACTTTGCCGATCTGCCCCAGCACCGCGCAGGTGGCATCGGTCACCTCCGGATCGGTCCCCTCGTGAGGCGAGATCTCCACGACCGGAATCAGATAGGCCGGATTGAGCCAGTGCGCGTTCAGGAACCGCGCCGGTTCGGCGAGCATCCCGGCCAGCTCCGACGAGAGAAAGGAGGACGTGGTCGAGGCGATCACGCACGCCGTCGGGACGTGTTGTTCGAGCAGGCGGAAGGCCTCCCGCTTGTCGTCCAGTCGCTCGGGCACGCCCTCGAGGACCAGCCGTGCACCGGCCAGCACCTCTGGCGCGTCCTCCCGTCCGGCGAACGAGACGCGCGCCGCGATGACTTCGACGTCGTCGGTTGCGAGGACTCCGGCACGACTCAGCGACGCCAGATGCGCCCGCACTTCCGCCAGCGCCTGGGCGCGCTGCGAGTCCGTTCCCGCGGCATCGCGCGGTTTGAGATCGAGCAGGACCGCCGGCAGACCCGCGTAGGCGAACGCCACCGCCATGCTGCGGCCCATGCGGCCGCTTCCGGCACACACCACCGGCCCGCGGAAATCCGCCAGGCGCCCGGGCTCGAACGAGCCGGCGCCCTCTCCCCCCAGGGCCGGCGCGGACCGGATCATGACGTCCACCCGTTCGCCAGCAAGGCGTCACGCCCGGACGCCGAGAGCCCGGCCAGACCGCAGTCGGCGAGGGTTCGCTCCCCGTAGACGAATCGCCCGCCACACACCGCCCGCCCGATCTCGAGCAGACCGTTCGCGATCGGGACGGACACGCCTGCCTCGCGCGCGACCGAGACCAGCAGAGACAACCCGTAGGCGACGTCCTCGCTCATGTAACGGTGCTGATGCAGGTCGATGTGTTCACGCCAGTCGCCGCTGTCGACGAGCCGGTCGTGAGCATCGCCGTACATCCAGCGGTCCGATTCGTAGTGATCTCGAAGGGGGTAGTGATAGGGCTTGTATCCGAGGGCCTCGCGAACGCGGATGCGCTCGCCGTCGAGCGCATCCGTCACCCGTCGGATCGACGGCTGGGTTCCCTCGTTGTGGATGTCCCAGCGCTCGAAATGTTCGAGAGGCCCCGCATTCATCAGGATCAGCGGAGGATGGATGATCGGCCCGGCGTTCATGAGAGCGCCGGAGAGCGCGTCCTCGATCGGGTGGACGCTCGGATAGGCCTCCCGGATGCAGGCCATCGCATCGTCGGTACGAATCGCGGGAAAGACGCCGGTGGGCAGCCGCTTGGCCCGCACGGTGATCGCGATCGTCGCAGCGTCGCGCTTGCGCGCGAGATACGGCAGCGTGCCCGTCTCCGCGAACACGACGTCGGCGCTGCAACCCGCGTCACGCACCCAGCGCGCCATGGCGACGCTGCCGAGCGTGCCGGGCGCGAGAAACAGGGTCTGCCCGTCCGCGAGATGGGGCGCGATGGCACGGGCCATGTCGGCCTGGGAGAAAGCGGGCGAAAACAGCAGTACGAGCTTCGCTCCACCCAGCGCTTCCGCGAGCGATCCCGTGACCGTGTCCAGCGTGATTTCACGCCGGCCTGCGTGATCGATGACGGCGAGCCTGCCATGCTCGGCCAAATCTCCGAACAGGCCGGCGCTTCGCCGCCAGAGCGCGACCGAATGCCCCTGTTCCGTCAGATCGGCCGCGGCCGCGTACGAGCCGTGCCCCCCTCCGAGAATCGCAATCCGCATGCTGCCGTCCTCGCATTCACCCTGAACGGGGTTGAGCCTCCCGGTGGCGCGCCACCGCGCGTGGGTCTGACGCGACAGCCGGCAGGACATGTTGCGCAGAACCGAACGCGCCGGCACGCCGGCGGGTCAGCGATAGAGGCAGTTTATTTGCAGATGCAAAGATAATGCAAGCGGCGCATTGCCTGCCGCTTGCACCCGCCCTTCGGCGGGACTGGGCGGATCAGACCGGCCAGCGGTACACGACCATCGGTGGGATGTTGAAGAACTCGCGCTCGCTGCGCTCGGCCGGACCGAAGACGGACTTGGCGAACTGCGCGACGTGGTCGCGGAACTGATAGGCGACGAAACGACCGCCCTCGGGCAGGGCCTCGCGAACCCGCTGGACGATCAGGCGGGCCAGCTGCGGGGGCATGGTGGAGAACGGGATGCCCGAAACGACCGCGTCGGGCGCGTCGAGCCCGTATTCGTTGAGGACATCGACGATGTGCTCGGCACTGCCGCGATGCACGATGAGCCGGTGATCGTCGATTTTACCGACCATTTCAACGAAGAAGGGGTCAATTTCCAGGCAGAGCAGCCGGGCATCGGCCGGCATCGCATCCAGCAGCGCCCGCGTGGTGCCACCAGTGCCCGGGCCGAGCTCGACGATCACCCGGGCCTGCGCCGCTTCGGCCATGCGCACGATGCGCCGCTCCATGAAGCGGGAACTCGGAATGATCGAGCCGACGCCCGCGGGGTCGCGAAGGAACCCTCGCAGAAACGCGACGATCTCTTCCCAACGGGGCACCTTGATGGCTTCTGGCTGACGCATCGGATTCTCTCCAGCGACGGGCGGACGCCCGCCCTAATAATTGCCGCGGGCGTGCCCGCTCGGCTTGTGGTTGCTTTGTTCGTGGTGCCGGGTCGGTGCACCGACAGCCTGCAGGGCCGCTGACGCCGCAGCCAACCCCATCGTGGCAGTCACAGTCATAATTGAACCATACCCGGCGCATGCGAGTGCGGCGCCCCCCGTGGCAGCCCTGGCGGCCGGGGCCGGTTGCTCGCGCGAGACGATCGCGGTAATGCCGAAACGCCGTCCGGGGTGCCGGTCGAAACCGTGGTGACGGCGCAGGCGGGCGCGAACCGACGCCAGCAACGCGTCGCCTGTGGTGAGAGCGAGATCCTCGCGGACCAGTGCCAGGGGATCGGTTCGGGCCCCCGCCGCGCCACAGACCACGATGCCGACGCCGGTCCGTCGCGCATGCGCGACGAGCGCCGCCTTGGGACCGGCCTGGTCGATGGCGTCGATCACGAAGTCGACGTCCTCGCCGAGTACCGGGGCCACGACGTCGCGTTCGATGAACGCCTCGACCGTTTCCACCCGGCAGGCCGGCATGATTCGGGCGAAGCGCGCGTGCAGCGCCTCGACCTTGGCCATCCCCAGCGTGTCGTGGTCGGCCTGGATCTGACGGTTGATGTTCGATTCCGCGACATGATCCAGGTCGATGAGCCTCACGCAGCCCACGCCGCTGCGGACCAGCGCCTCGGCGGCCCACGAGCCGACACCGCCCACCCCGACGACCGCGACCCGGGCGGCGCCGAACCGCTCGAGCGCGGCCTCGCCGACGAGGCGCGCGACGCCGCCCAGCGCGCGCGGCGCGGAATCGTCCGCTTCCGGTAGCCCGGGAGCCGCGAGCGGCAGCATCATGACCAGGGAGCGCCCCGGTCGGGCAGACGGTCGCTCAAGGCAGCAGGATCGTCGAGCCGGTGGTGCGGCGCCCTTCCAGATCGCTGTGCGCCTGAGCCGCGTCGGCCAGCGCGTAGGTCTGATCGATGTTGATCCGGATGTCGCCGTCCTTGACCAGCTTGAACAGGTTCTTCGCCATCGATTCGAGCGTCTTGCGGTTCGCCGTGTGGGACATCAGCGAAGGCCGGGTGGCATAGAGCGAGCCCTTGAGCGCCGTCAGCGGCAT
>JAUIAI010000285.1 GCA_030425615.1 Gammaproteobacteria bacterium | reverse complement strand
CGCGTCTGGATGATCGACGCCTCCTCGGTGCGCGTGGTCGTGCGCACGTCGGTGACGCGTGCGAAGAACTGGCGGATGTTGACCGCGTTGGTGGTCTCGTCCGAGCCCTGATCGATCACCTTCAGGCAGTCGCCGGCACCGATGATCGCGGCGGTCACCTGGATCCCGCCGGTGCCCCAGCCATAGGCCAGCGGCATCTCGCGCGATCCGAACGGAACCTGGTGGCCGGGGATCGCAACCGCCTTCAGGATGGCGCGCCGGATCATCCGCTTGGTGTTCTCGTCGAGATAGGCGAAGTTGTAGCCCCCGAGGACGGCGGGCTGGCGCCCGGCCGGTGCATCGACCGGGGTGTCGTCGTGTTCTGGTCTCATCGTTCGGATCCCGAATGGGCAGGCACGTCGGCGGTGCCGGCGGAGCCGCCGTCCGGACCTGGGCCTGCACGCTCCGCGCGCAGACGGCGGATCAGTTGCAGCTCCGATTCGAACGTCACGTAGTGCGGCAGCTTCAGATGCTGGACGAAGCCGCTGGCCTCGACGCTGTCGCCGTGCGAGAGCGCGAACTCCTGGTCCTGGGCCGGTGCTCCGGAGGCTTCTTCGAACTCGTCGTGACGCATCGCGCGGTCGACGAGAGACATGGCCATGGCCTTGCGTTCGTTGTGCCCGGCCACCAGTCCGTATCCGCGGGTGAAGGTCGGTGGCGTGTGTCCGTCGCCGGTGAACTGGTTGATCATCTTGCATTCGGTGAGCGGCACTTCGCCGATGGTGATCGGGAAGCCGAGCTCGTCCGGCACGATGCTCACGGCCACGTCGCCGTGCCGGATGTCGCCGCCGAAGGGGTGGGTGTAGGCGTAGCCGCGCTGGGTCGAATAGCCCATGCCGAGCAGCCAGCCCTCGTCGGCGCGGGCCATCATCTGCAGGCGCCCGGCCCGGCAGAGCGGGAAACGCGGCGGATCGCGGGTGATGTCCGGGGGCTCCGGGTCGCCCTCGTCGGGCGCGACTGCTTCGATGAGTCCCTGGGCCTCCAGGTTGGCGAGCGCGTCGGGGCAACCGGCGGGACCGTCTTCCCGGGCGCCCCGGCGGTCACCCGGTGCGGTGTCCGAGGTGGCCGGCGCCGCCCGTCCGCCGCGGCCCGCGGTTTCGGCGGAGGCGCTGCCAGGGTTCTCGTCGAGCAGCGAGAAATCGAGCAGTCGCTGCGTGTAGTCGAACGTGGGACCGAGGATCTGCCCGCCCGGAAGGTCCTTGAAGATTGCAGACACACGGCGGCGGACCCGCATGCCGGTGGTGTCCAGCGGCTCGGTGGATCCGAAGCGGGGCAGGGTGGTCCGATAGGCACGCAGAAGAAATACGGCCTCGACCGTGTCACCGCAGCTCTGCTTGATCGCCAGGGCCGCGAGCTGCGGGTCGATGACGCTGGCCTCGGCCATCACCCGGTCCACCAGCAGGCCGAGTTGCTCGCGGATCTGGGCCACCGAGAGCGCCCGAACCGACGGGTCGCCACGCCGATATCGGGCGAGGAGATCATGAGAGGCTGCGATGGCCTGCTCGCCGCCTTTGACTGCGATGTACATCAGACGAGCTCCAGGTGCGTGGTGCGGGGCAGCGCCATCAGGTGCTCGCCCGTGGTCAGCAGCAGGTCGAGCCCGCGCGGGAAGAGCGCCTCCAGTTCGATGCGATTGCGCCAGAACGCCGGGTCAGGACCGCCGACGTGTACGGTCGCCGGCCGTTCGAGCCCGGGTCCGGACAGCCTGAGCGGCTGCCCTGCCGTCAGGCTGTCGACGGCCAGCAGCAGCGTGGCCCCGTCCTGCGGATCCAGGTCGTCCCCGAGCCGGAACGCCTCGGGCATGGGGGCGTCCCGGCTGTCGGCCAGGGCGAAGGCCGCTGCCGCCGGCTCGGTGACGATCGGCACACCCGTATGAAAACGCAGCGTGTCCAGCATGCCGGTCTGCGTTCGCCAGCCGGGAGCGCACCAGAGCGGCGTGTCCGGGTCACACAGCGTGAGCAGCACGGCGGCCGCAGCGGCGGGAATTCCGGTGGGCGGCGCGAAGCGTGGCGGGACGACCGATACGATCCGTCCGGGATAGGCCATGGCCTCGAGGGTGAGCCTGAAGACCTGCTGGGTGTCCGGTCCCGGCATCGCGAAGCCCGGCTGCACGTGCTCGAGATCGATCCCACGTGCGGCGACGACATCGGCGTCCATCACAGCTTCTCCGGCGTGAGGGTGTCGAACCGCACCCGGCTCGTGGCCGTGGCGGCGGTTTCGCGCTCCAGCATGGCCCGCCGGTGTTCGCGCAGCGGCGCGAGGATGCGGGCGTGGACCTCTTCCGCGCGTCCGGGGACCTGGAGCAGGGCGTCCAGCCGCGCGATGCGCACCACCGTCTCCGGGCTGCGTCCCAGGCGGTAGCCGACCCCGGCCGGACCGCGCGCACTGCGAACCGTGCAACGCGAGACCGGCACCTCGGCGAGGTTGAAGCGATTGCCGTGTCCGTCGATGCGCGCGTTGGCCATGTACAGGCCCGTTTCGGGGCCGCGCAGCAGCGTATAGGGTTCGTCGAGCAGCAGGGGGTCGGCGAGCTCGGCGAGCAGATCGGGCGGGGATTGCGCGAGCAGTCCGAGCCAGTCGGCGCGGACGGGGTCTTCTGTGGCGGTCATCGGAGCAGCGTGAATCCTTGCGGGCCGGTGGTCTGAGATGTCTATACAGGTTACACTAAGTGTGGTCAATGAAGCATGAAGAAACCATGACAGACGAAGCGGCCGGACAGAACGCCGTCGGTGACGACACCCGTCCGGTATGGCTGCAGATCGCCGATACCCTGATGACCGAGCTGGCCGCCGGGCAGCCGCCCGCCGGCGAGCGGCTGCCGAGCGAGCAGACGCTGGCTGCCCGTTTCGGGGTGAACCGTCACACCTTGCGCAGGGCGACGCGCCATCTCGCGGATCTCGGCTACGTCCAGATCCGGGCGGGAGCGGGCGTCTTCGCCCGGCGTCTCGTGCTGGACTACGCGCTGCGGCGTCGCACCCGCCTGAGCCAGAACCTGGCCGAGAACGGTGAGACCGCGCATCGCGAGCTGCTCGACGCGCCGGTCGAGCGCATGGGTCGGCAGGCGGTCCTCTTCGGCGTTGCTGCCACGGAGGAGGTTCAGGTTTTGTGTACCCGTTCACTCATCCGGGGTAAGCCCGTGGCCATGTCACGGGCGGTGTTTCCGTTGCCACGCTTCGAAGGCATCGCGGACCGGTTCGTGACCCTGCGCTCGATCTCCGCCGCGCTCGAGACCTATGGCGTGCGCGACTACCACCGGCGTCGCAGCAGCGTTTCGTGCCGACTGCCCACCGAGGACGAGGTCGACTGGCTGCTGAGACCCGCCACGCTGCCCGTGCTCGTCGTGGAGTACGTGAACGTCGACGGTGACGGCGGGGTCGTCGAGGCGGGAACGACCGTGTTCGCGGGAGACGCCGTGCAACTCACGGTCGACCACGAGAGCGGAATGGCATGAGCGTCGGAGAACCGAACGGTTCCCCCGCGGGGTCGCGGGCCGTCGAGAGGTTTCCGGTGTCCGGCAGCGGACCCATGCGCGTTGCCGTCTACTACCAGCCCGCCGCGACGAGCGCGCTGGGCATTGCCGGACAGGAATGGCTTGCGGGTGCCGCCGTGCGCGATGCGCCCTGGCCGGGCTGGACGGATGCACCGGCCGCATACGGGTTCCATGCCACCCTCAAGGCGCCGTTCCGGCTGGCCGCGGGGGCGGGCTACGAGGCCCTGGCGGCCGAGGCCGCCGCGCGTGCGCGGCGTATGTCTCCGTTCGTACTGCCTGCCCTGGAGCCCGTCTGGTTCGGCGGCTTCCTCGCCCTGCGTCCGCGCGACGGTGATCCGCCGGCCGATCATCCGCTGCGTTGCCTGGCCGACGAGTGGGTGGCGGTGCTCGAGCCCTGGCGTGCGCCGTCGACTCCCGAGGAGATCATGCGTCGCAACCCCGAGCGGCTCGATGCGACAAGGCGCCGTCATCTGAAATTCTGGGGTTACCCGCACGTCTTCGGGACGTGGCGCTTCCACATGACGCTGAGCGGCCCGGCACCGGCGAACCTTGGCGAGGCTGAAAGGGCGGCGATCCTGGAGCGGGCTCGGACGCACTTCTCGGCCGCGCTCGCCGAACCGGAAACCGTGGACGCGGTGGCCCTGTGCGTTCAGCCGTCGCCGGAGTCCCCGTTCCATTGCGAGCGCCGGATCACACTGGGCCCGGCCTGAGTGCCGCGTGGCCCGCACCGCGTGGCCTGCAGGCGCGGGTTCGCGGGACGCGCCTCAGGCGTGCCGCGCCGCTGCGGGGAGCGGCGCAACCCCACCAGGGCCGCCGGATCAAGGCTGCAGCACGGTGTCCGTCTGCCGCTGCGAAAGATCCTGGATCCGCAGGTCGTCCGAAGCCGGCGTCTCGGCCGCGGCGAACGCATTGGCCGCATCAGGATGCTCGCTTCGCAGGTACTCCGCCAGGGCGTCCTGCTCGGTGCCCGCCGGCGCGAAGTCCGCGGTGCCGGCCGCCAGGCCCAGTTCCTCGAGCCTGACCAGATTGGGCAGCGGGTCCGGGAACGGATAGCCGTCACCGCCGCCGGCGAGGAAGCCGAGCGAGACCATCCGGAACACGCGGTTCGGATCTCCGACGATCGAGCCGCCGGCCACCACCGTTTCGCTCCCGACGCGAAGCGAACGGATCCGGCTGCCGGGAGTGGTCACGGACCCGTCCGTGACGACCTGCGCAACCTCGGCGGGGTCATAGCTGAAGGCGATGCCGCCCACCTGCGGGAAACGACCCTGTGACCCGAGCTGCGCGACGCCGTGTTCGAGCAGTTCCTTCAGCTGTGTGGCCGTGATGTCGAACACCCAGAGACTGTTGTTGAACCGCAGGGCGATCTCGATCGCGATCTGCGAGATCTCTCCGCTCTCCCGGTCGGTGTTCGGATTCGCCGGCGGCGGCAGCAGGGTGAG
>JAUIAI010000284.1 GCA_030425615.1 Gammaproteobacteria bacterium | reverse complement strand
CGCAACCGACCACGACGGCGTCGATCTCACCGCGCATCATGAGCAGGCCGCCGGCGTTGTCGGCGACGATGGTGTGCGCGATGCCCCGTTCGGCGAGCTCCCAGGACGTCAGGCTCGCGCCCTGGTTGCGCGGACGCGTCTCGTCCACCCACACATGGACCGGCACACCCCGTTCGTGCAACAGGTAGACGGGGGCGAGCGCCGTGCCATAAGCCACGGTGGCCAGCCGGCCGGCGTTGCAGTGGGTGAGGATCTGCAGGGGGCGCTCGCCCGCCGGGGGTGGCAGGACGTCGATCAGGTGCTCGCCGATGGCGCGATTACAGGCGATGTCTTCTTCACAGATCGCGTCGGCTTCCGCCCAGGCGGCATCGGCCTCCGATCCGGGGGGAGCCGAGTCGACGCGGTTCACCACCCGTTCCAGGGCCCACCGCAGGTTGACCGCGGTGGGACGCGCGGCGAGCAGTCGCTCGAAGGCCTCGCGCCGGGGCTCCGGTCGTGGGTCTTCGCGAATCGCGAGGGCCAGGCCATAGGCACCGACGGCTCCGATCAGCGGCGCTCCGCGGACCTGCATGGTGCGGATCGCCGTCTCGCATTGAGCGGCATCCTCGAGGACCAGCCAGCGGACCTCGAAGGGCAGCAAGGTCTGGTCCAGTACCGAAACCCGGCCGGGCCGCGCGCTGATCGAGCGCGCGGGCTCTTCGGCGGAGTGCGTCCCGTTCATGGGGATCGGGCTCAGACGGGGGCCGGCCCGAGCAGCTTCTTCAGCGCAGGCAGATCCAGCAGGCGGACCTGCTTGTTTGAGACCTCGATCAGCCCCTCTGACTGGAAACGCGACAGGGTTCGCGAGACCGTCTCGAGCTTCAGGCCGAGGTAGCTGCCGATTTCCTCGCGGGTCATGCGCAGGATGAATTCGTGGGGCGAGTAGCCGAGCGTCTCGAAGCGTTTGGACAGGTTCAGCAGGAAGGCCGCGACCCGTTCCTCGGCACGCATCGAGCCGAGCAGCACCATGACGCCGTGTTCGCGGACGATCTCCCGGCTCATGACCCGGTGCAGCTGGTGCTGCAGGGGTGAGAAGTCGCGGGCGATGCGTTCGAGGTCCGCGAACTGCAGCACGCAGACCTCGCTGTCCTGCAGGGCCACGGCATCCACGGAGTGGGCCTCGGTGGCCACCCCGTCCAGCCCGAGAAGCTCGCCGGGCATCTGGAAGCCGGTGACCTGGTCCCGGCCGTCCTCACTGGTGAGGCGTGTCTTGAAGAAGCCGCTGCGCACCGCGTACAGCGAATCGAAAACATCCCCGACGCGGAACAGGGTTTCGCCGCGCCGGATTCGCCGGCGGGTGGCCACGAGCGGGTCGAGTTGGGCGAGATCGTCGCTCGAGATTCCACCCGGAACGCAGAGCTCACGCAGGTTGCAGGCCGCGCACGAGGCCTGGAGGCGTTTCTGCAGGTCTCCCGGGACGTGTTCGTCGCTCTGGATCGAGATCGATTTCATGCGAGTGCCGTTTCGGAGTTCCCCCGATGATACCCACATGAGACGGGTTCGGGATGACCGATTCGTCGCCGGTATGACCGGCTTCGGCGGGCGCTCCGCCACCGTCCTTTGACGCGGGTCAATGCGACGGGGTCGGGTTTCTTCGATATTCCGTCCATGAACAATGTCATACCCCTGCGTGCGGTCCCTCTCGAGCCGCGGTCCGGGCAGGCCGTGGCGGTCGAGGGCGTTCCCGTTTCGGACACCGAGGCGCTGATCCGCTCGCTGGATCTGCGGGCGCCCCGGTACACGTCGTATCCGACGGCGGATCGATTCGTCGAGGCCTTCGGCGCCCAGGACTTCGCCCGTCATCTGGCCGGCCGCGAGATGACCCATATCGGTGGTCTGTCACTTTACGTTCACATCCCCTTCTGCGAGTCGCTCTGCTACTACTGCGGCTGTAACAAGGTCGTCACCCGGCGCCACGACAAGGTGCTTCCGTACATCGAGCTGCTGGCCACGGAGGCCGACCTCGTTCTCGAGCATCTGAGCGGTCCGCGGCTCGTCAACCAGATGCACTGGGGGGGTGGTACGCCGACGTACCTGAGTGCCTCCGAGATCCGCCGGCTGATGACGGAGTTCCGGCAACGCTTCGAGTTCGCCACCGGCGGCGAGTTCGCGATCGAGATCGACCCCCGCGCGGCCGATCCGGAAAAGCTCGCGGTCCTCGCGGAAGAAGGGTTCAACCGGGCGAGCCTGGGGGTGCAGGACTTCGACCCCGACGTCCAGCGGGCGGTCAACCGGATCCAGCCGCTGGAGATGACCGTGGCCGTGCTGGGGCGGCTGCGCGCCCTTGGCTTCACGTCCACGAACTTCGACCTCATCTACGGGCTGCCGCTGCAGACGGCGACCGGCTTCGCGCGCACGGTCGAGCAGGTGATCGCCATGCGGCCCGAGCGCATCGCGCTCTACAACTACGCGCACCTGCCGAGCCGCTTTCGCGCGCAACGCCAGATCCGCGACGAAGACATTCCGTCGCCGGCCGAGAAACTGGCCATCGCCGAGGCGGCGCTCGAAGCGCTGTCGGCTGCCGGCTATGTCGATATCGGGATGGACCACTTCGCCCTCCCGGACGACGAAATGGCCCTGGCGCAGCGCTCGGGTACCCTGCACCGGAATTTCCAGGGGTACACCGCGCATGCGGAAGGCGACCTCATCGCGCTCGGCGTCAGCGGCATCAGCAAGGTGGGCTCGTGCTATGCGCAGAACGTACGCACACTGCCCGAGTACACTGATGCGCTTCGTCAGCGTGAGCTGCCGGTGCTGCGGGGAATCGAACTCAATCGCGACGATCTCATGCGTCGCTCGATCATCATGGGCCTGATGTGTCAGGGCAGGGTTTCGATCGAGTCCGTCGAAATCGCCAATCTCGTCGAGTTCCAGACGGCATTCGCGCGTGAGATCGAGCAACTGCAGCCCTATGTCGACCTGGGTCTGGTGACCCTCGACGAGAACTGGATCACGATCACACCGGCAGGCCGTTCGGCCATGAGGGCGATCGCCGCGGTCTTCGACCGCCATTTTCAGTCGTCCGAGCAGCGCCAGTCATTCTCGCGGGTGCTGTGAGCCTGTTGGCCACACTCGCGCCGCTCTGGCCGCCGTTCCTGGTCGGCCTGCTCGGCGGTGTGCACTGCGCCTCGATGTGCGGCGGTATCGCGACGGCCGTCGGCATGCGCGCACGGCGCCAGAGCGTGCCGGAGCGGCCGCTCGTGACGAAGGCGTCGCCGGCCTGGCGTGCCGTGGAATGGTCGCCGGCGCTGGCTGACCCCGGTCCGGGGGGCGCATTCCCGGCGCCTGGCCTCTCCGCCTCCTGTCCCACCCGCACCGTCGCGTCCACGCCCGGGCCCGGTCACGTGGTGTCGCGTCTGCTCGCCTACAACGGCGGTCGAATCGCGATGTACGGACTGCTCGGCGGACTGGTCGGGTCGGCCGGTTCGGCCGCCTGGCTGATGGACGGCGTCCTGCCGGTGCAGCAGGCCGCCTTTCTGCTCGCCAGTGTCATGTTGCTGGTGATGGGCGCCATACTCCTCGGCGAGCGCCGGGTGGGTCGATGGCTCGAATCGCTGGGCCGGCCGGTCTGGCGCCGGCTGCAACCGCTCGCGGCCCGTTCGCTGACCGGCACGCCCGGAACCGCGCGGCTCGCCCTGACCGGCGGGCTCTGGGGCCTGGTGCCCTGTGGCATGGTCTACGGCGTGCTCCTGACCGCGCTGGCCAGCGGTTCGGCGGCCCAGGGTGCCGTCCTGATGCTCGCCTTCGGCGTGGGTACGCTGCCGAACCTGATGGCCATGGGCTGGTCGGCCGGCTGGCTCGCAAGACTGCGGGGTCTTCCCGCGGTCCGTGTGCTCGCCGCCGCGATGCTGATCGGCTTCGGAGTGCTCGGTGTCGCCAGGGTACTCGGCGCCCCGATGGGGCCGCTGGGCGATCTTCTCTGTTTCGTCCCCGCCGGCCGATGAGGGATCCGCGGCCCGTCCGCTGCCTGCATTGCGGCGATCCCGTGCCGGCGGCGGACAGTTTCCCCGTCACGCTCGACGGGCGTGTCCTCCCGACCTGCTGTCCGGGTTGCCAGTCAGTGGCGGAAACCGTCATCGCTGCCGGCCTGGAGGACTTCTACCGAGGCCACCGGGTGCCCGGGCGGCTCCCGGACGGGCTGGCACCACAGCTCTCAGTGCCCGACGACCATGCCCTGTACGACGAACCGGAGGTTCACGCGCGCTACGTGCGACCCGCGTCGGGGCGGTCCGGCGGGGACGGGCGAAGGGAGGTCGACCTCGCCGTCGAGGGCATGCATTGCGGAGCCTGCGTCTGGCTGCTCGAGCGCGGGCTGGCCAGCCTGCCCGGTGTCGAGTCGGTTCGGGTCAATTACGCGAGCGAGCGCGCGCATCTGGTGTGGGACCCGACGCGACTGCCGCTCTCGGCGGTTCTCGCCACGGTGTCGCGACTCGGATACCGGGCCTGGCCATTCGATGCCTCGCGGCGAGAACAGTCCGCACGCCGGCACGGCAAGGTGCTGCTGCAGCGTCTGTTCGTGGCCGCGCTGGTCGCCGCCCAGGCCATGATGTTCGCATTGCCCGGGTACCTGGAGGGGCCCGGGGCGATCGAACCCGCCTATCGCGCCTTGCTCCAGGCCGCCGGCCTGGTCCTGGTGCTGCCCGTGCTTCTGTACAGCGCAACGCCGTTCTTCAGCGGGGCATGGCGCGATCTGCGCGCACGTCGCCCGGGTATGGACGTACCGGTGGCGATCGCGCTGATCCTGGCCTTCGCGGGCAGTGTTCGCGCCGTGATCACCGGAGTCGGCGACGTCTACTTCGACTCCATCGCGATGTTCACGGCCTTGTTGCTCGGCGCGCGTTACGTCGAGTGGCGCGTGCGGCGGCGCGCCGCTTCGGCCAGCTCGGGGATCTCGAGGATCGTGACGCCGAGCCGCTGCAGGCGGCCGATCGCCTGGG
>JAUIAI010000283.1 GCA_030425615.1 Gammaproteobacteria bacterium | reverse complement strand
GATCACCTGCCCTTCCGGTGACACGTTCAGTCCGGCCAGCGAACCGATGTTCCGGTGGAAGGCCTTGTGCGGAACGGTCAGCCGGAACGGGATGCCCGCCTTCTCGATGACCTTGTTCCAGCGGTTGACGCCGCCCTGCGAGTCCTTGATGTAGTCGTCGCGCAGGACCTCGTTGAGCGCGTTGAGCATCGGCACTTCCTCTTCGGTCAGGCCGTTGCCGCTGACCTTCAGGATTCGGTAGCTGTCGTTGTGCAGACGGTGGTCGTCGGTGCGTTTGCCTTCTTCGTAGCGCCCCTTCAGGCCCGTGCTGTAGAACGTGGCGGCGTTGCTCGACTGATCGGCCCCGAACAGGTCGATGGTGACGCTGAAGTGGAAGTTCAGGTAGCGCTGGATCGTGGGCAGATCGATGACGCCGGCCGCGCGCAGCTTGGCCGGATCGTCCGTCTTGAGTTCGTTCATCATCTGGCAGGTGCGCTGGATGATGCGCGAGATGCCGCTCTCGCCCACGAACATGTGATGCGCTTCTTCGGTGAGCATGAACTTCGTGGTGCGCGCGAGCGGGTCGAACGCGCTCTCGGCGAGCGCGCACAGCTGGAACTTTCCGTCGCGGTCGGTGAAGTAGGTGAACATGAAGAAGCTCAGCCAGTCGGGCGTCTCTTCGTTGAACGCCTCCAGGATGCGCGGGTTGTCGCCGTGGCCGCTGCGGCGCTCGAGCAGCGCCTCGCCTTCCTCGCGGCCGTCGCGACCGAAGAACTTGTGCAGCAGGTAGACCATGGCCCAGAGGTGGCGGCCTTCCTCGACGTTCACCTGGAACAGGTTGCGCAGGTCGTACTGACTCGGGCAGGTCAGGCCGAGGTGGCGCTGCTGTTCCACGGACGCGGGCTCGGTGTCGCCCTGGGTGACGATGATGCGGCGCAGGTTGGCGCGGTATTCGCCGGGTACGTCCTGCCAGGCGGCCTCGCCCATGTGGTCGCCGAAGTGGATCTTGCGGTCGGCCTCGGCAGGGTTCAGGAAGATGCCCCAGCGGTAGTCGGGCATCTTCACGTAGTCGAAGTGCGCCCAGCCCTTGGGGTCCACGCTGATGGCGGTTCGCAGGTAGACGTCGAAGTTGGCCGAGCCGTCCGGCCCCATGTCGGACCACCAGTCGAGGTAGTTCGGCTGCCACTGCTCGAGCGCGCGCTGCAGGCGGCGGTCCTCGGCGAGATTGACGTTGTTGGGGATCTTTTCGCTGTAGTCGATCGAAGCCATTCGAGTCTCCTGTCTGGCAGGTTGGCCGGGCGGACGGTTGTCAACCCTGTCGGTCGATGGGTCCGGATGCGGTCGTGACGGGCCATCGAACCCCGTCACGCAACGGATGTTTCGTCAATGGCGCCGGGCCGCGCCGTGCAACTGCACGGGGCGCACGCCCGGCGGGTGCGGATCAGACGCGGTTCCAGTCGAACGCGGCGCGCTGACCCTTGCCGTAGACCTTGAGGGCGCCCTGTTCGCCGACGGCATTGGGGCGCTGGAAGATCCAGTTCTGCCAGGCGGTGAGCCGGCCGAACACCCGGGTGAACATGTTCTCGGGGCCGTTGAAGCGCAGGTTCGCCTCCATGCCGGTCAGCGCGTCGGGTGACATCGCGACGCGTTCCTCGATGGCCAGACGTACTTCGTCGTCCCAGTCGAGGTCGTCCGGTGCGGCCGTGACGAGACCGAGCGCCACCGCGTCCTCCGCGGACAGCGGCTGGCCGATGCGTTCGCGAACGGCGGCCAGCGGCGCGTCTTCGTGATAGAAGCGGCGCTCGAGTCTCGACTGGCCCGTGACCATCGGGTAGAGGCCGAAGTTCGCCTCGGTGAGCATCAGGCGGGGTTCGGCCCCGGGCTCGTCCGGCAAGGCGAGCATGTAGCTGCGGTCGCAGGCCAGCGCCAGTTCCAGGTAGGTGCCGGCGAAGCAGGAGCCCTGCTCGATGAGCGCGAACAGGCTGCGCGAGGAGACGTCCAGGCGCGACAGCGCTCGGCGCAGCAGACCGACGGTCTCCCGCACGAACCAGTGGCTGCCGTGTTCGGTCAGGGTGGCGTCCATGGCTCTGACGGCCTCGATGTCGCCTTCGGTCTTCAGCAGCCAGACGCCGATGTCGAGTTCGTTCGTGCGCATCCAGAGGATGGCATCGTCGAGTTCGCGGCCGATGACGAGCGGCGCCCAGTTGGACCCGGCCGCCTCGATGGCCTCGACGGATCCCGGTTGCCCGCCGGACGGTGCACGCACGGTGAAAGTCGCGGTGCGGGCGTCACGATCGATCGCCACCGAGACGTGTGAGTACTCGAGACCGTTCTCGGCAA
Organism: Gammaproteobacteria bacterium; assembly: GCA_030425615.1. GTDB lineage: Bacteria > Pseudomonadota > Gammaproteobacteria > Burkholderiales > Burkholderiaceae_E > JAUIAI01. The sequence goes on along the minus strand of JAUIAI010000283.1, from coordinate 2,670 downwards.
CGGTGCGCTGCAACGGGGTGAGGGGCACACCCCTGGCATCGGCCGGGCGGTCGCTGGTGGCGGCCAGCGCCTCGGCGTGCGCGCGTACCGTTTCCGCGAACTGGCCGGGCTTGGCGATCTCGTCCACCAGCCGCCAGTCCTTGGCGCGCTGGCCGCGCACACCCTCGGCGGTGGTGCAGAACACGTCCGCCAGGTCGTGGCGGACCTTGCGCTTGTCGGTGACCCGGGTCAGCCCGCCGGTGCCGGGCAGCACGCCCAGCAGCGGCACCTCGGGCAGGCTCACCGAGCTGGAGCGGTCGTCCACGAGGATGATCTCGTCGCAGGCCAGGGCCAGCTCGTAGCCGCCGCCGGCGCAGGCGCCGTTCACGCCGGCCACGAATTTCAGGCCGCTGTTGCGCGAGGCGTCCTCGATGCCGTTACGGGTCTCGTTCGTGAACTTGCAGAAGTTGACCTTCCAGGCGTGACTGCTGGTGCCCAGCATGAAGATGTTCGCGCCCGAGCAGAACACCTTGTCCTTGAGGCTGGTGACCACCACCGCGCGCACCTCCGGGTGCTCGAACCGGATGCGGTTCAGCGCGTCGTGCAGCTCGATGTCGACGCCGAGGTCGTAGCTGTTGAGCTTGAGCTTGTAGCCGGGGCGCAGGCCCGCGTCCTCGTCGAAGTCTGCCGATAGCGTGGCCACGGGACCGTCGAAGCTCAGCCGCCAGTGGCGATACTTGGAAGGGTCGGTCTGGTAATCGACGGGCGCTGTGCTGTCCAAGGGGGTCTCCATTATTTGAATCAAACTGCATGTTCGGCGCGAAGGATGCGCATAATAATGCGCATTCTCTCGGCCGGTCAAGCAACGCGCTGCATGGCGGGGGTATTCGGGCAGGCGGGGGCCTCCCGCACCAGGGCGCGCAGGGTTTCGAAGGTCTGCTGCAGCGGCCGGGCGCTGGTGTCGACCTGCGCCTGGGCGCGGGAATACGCCGGCGAGCGGGCCGCGAGAATCGCCTTGAGATCGGCCATCGCCTCCTGGCTCGCGGCCATGGGTCGCATGTCGCCCTGTTCGATGACCCGGCGCATGTGATCTTCCGGCGTGGCCCGCAGCCAGACGGTCAGGCAGTGCTCGAGGAGCCATTCGTAGGTGTCTTCGTCACCCACGATGCCGCCCGGCATCGCCAGCACCGCGCCCGGCGACTCGGCCACGGCGGCCTCGAGCGCCCGGCGGGCATGGCGCCGGTAGCCGTCCGCCCCCACGAGGCCCAGGATCTCGCCCGTTCCGCCCCCTGCGCGTTCTTCGATGCGGCGGCTGATCTCGATGAACGGCACGCCGGCGTCGGCCGCCAGCATGGCTCCGAGGGTGCTCTTGCCGGCGCCGCGCAGGCCCACGAGAGCCACCGGTCGGGGCCTCGGTTCCGGTTCCTCGGCCAGCAGCTCCTGCAACCGGCTGCCCAGCGCCTGCGCCACGTGCAGCAGCACCAGGATGGACACGTTGCCCACGCCGTATTCGATGTTGGCGAGATGCCGCTCGGAGACGTCCGCCGCTTGCGCGAGCGCCTTGCGTGACAGACCGCGCTGGGTGCGGAGGGCTCTCACCCGTTGCCCGAGACCGACCAGGAAGGGATGTTTGCCTGGCGGTTCGTCGCCGTTCGCGGGATGCAGTAAAGTGCTTGGCATGCCGCGATGGTGCACGAAACTGCCGGCCGCGGCAAGCCCGCCGCAGCGGCTCAGGCAGTTCAGCGGCTCAGGCAGTTCAGCGGCTCAGGCAGTTCAGCGGCTCAGGCGGTTCAGCGGCTCAGGCGGCTCAGGCGGCTCTCGCCATCCGCGCCACCGGCCGCACGCTCATGTTCATCTGGGCCAGGCCGGCCACGACTCCGATGATCACCGCGCCCCGCCAGGCCCATTCGTAGGAGCCGAGCGCCGAGAGGATCACGCCGCCGCCCCAGGCGCCGACGAACGAGCCGAGCTGATGGCTGAAGAATGCGATGCCGACCAGCGTGGCCATGTAGCGCAGACCGAACAGCTGGATGACGAGCCCGTTCACCAGCGGCACCACGCCGAGCCAGAGCGCGCCCATGACCGCACCGAACAGCAGGGTCGTGGTGGGTGTGGGCACGCTGAGGAAGTAGGCGGTGATGATCGCCGAGCGCAGCAGATAGATGCCGCCGAGCAGCTTGCGCCGGGAGTAGCGTCCGCCGAGCCAGCCGAACGCGAGCGAGCCGAGCGCGTTGAACAGACCGATCAGACCGAGCGTGGCCGCCGCCACCGACGACGGCATGCCGCACATCGCGATGTAGGTGGGCAGGTGGGTCGTGAGGAAGACCAGCTGCAGTCCGCAGACGAAGTAGGCGAGGGCCATGACCACGAAGCCCGGGTGGCGACCCGCCTCGACGAGCGCCTCGCGCATCGACTGACGGGGTCCGGTGTCCGCCGGGCGCTCGATGAGGTCGGCGCGTCCGGCGAACCATGCGGCCGGCACCATCACCGCCGCGAGCAGCGCGAAGGCCGTGAGCGCGCCGACGTGGCCGTCGGCGGCCAGCGAGGCCTGCGCCACGGGCGAGACGCCGAGCAGGCCGACCGAGCCGGCGGCCGAGACCAGACCCATGGCGAAGCTGCGCCGTTCCGGTGAGACCGCGCGCGAGGTGACGTTCATGGCCACGGTGGAACCGACGCACGACATGGCCAGGC
>JAUIAI010000282.1 GCA_030425615.1 Gammaproteobacteria bacterium | reverse complement strand
TCCAGCATCGGGCGCTCGACGGCTTCGATGACCATGTCGTAGATGGGCTGGGGGTTCGTGCCGTCGAGGTCCTTCAGGTACCGCTCCAGGTTTCGGGCAACCACTTCGTCGATCGAGGCGGACTTGCTCACGCGGCGATCCTCCTGTTTCCGGTTATTGTCAGATCGGGATCGTTCGCTGCGATCCCGGTGAAGAGCCTGTCGAGGTACGCGAGTTGCGCCTCGGCTGACTCGAGGGTGTGGAAGGCGGGCAGGTGCAGGGCCAGGGCCGGACGTGCCGCCAGGGTCCAGCCCACGTGTTTGCGCGCGGTACGCACGCCGACCGCCTCGCCGTGGAACGCATAGTGGTCGAGCAGGTGTGCGCGCAATTCGCGATGGATCTCGGCGAGGTCGGGCGGCGCCCGCTCCACGCCGGTGCGCAGATAGTGCTCGATCTCGCGGAAGATGAACGGGTTGCCCTGCGCGGCCCGGCCGATCATGACCGCATCCGCGCCCGTGCGCCGCAGCACCCGCGCCGCCTTTTGCGGTGAGTCGATGTCGCCGTTGGCCACGAGGGGGATGGAGATCGCGTCGCGTACGGCCGCGATGGTGTCGTATTCGGCTTCGCCCCGGTAACCGCAGGCCCGGGTCCTGCCGTGCACGGCGATCATGCGAACGCCCGCCTGCTCGGCCGCGCGCGCGAGCGCCACCGCATTGCGGTTGCCGGGTTCGGGGCCCGTGCGCATCTTCAGGGTGACCGGTACGTCCACCGCGGCGACCACGGCTTCGACGATCGCGATGGCCAGTGCCGGCTCGCCCATGAGCGCCGAGCCCGCCGCCACGCGGCAGACCTTCTTCGCGGGGCAGCCCATGTTGATGTCGATGATCTGCGCGCCGCGATCGACATTGAACGCGGCGGCCTGGGCCATCATGGCCGGATCGGCGCCCGCGATCTGCACGGCGCGCGGTTCGACCTCGCCGTCGTGGTTCAGGCGGCGCGAGGTCTTGACCGAATGCCAGAGCGCCGGGTTGGATGCTGCCATCTCGGAGACCGCATAGGCCGCGCCCAGGCGCTTGCAGAGCTGGCGGAAGGGACGATCCGTGACCCCGGCCATGGGGGCCACGAACACCCGGTTGGCGAGCCGGTAAGGGCCGACGGAGAGAGCGGCGCGCGACCCGCCGACCGGCGTGGCGTCAGACCGCATGAAGAGCGGGCCCCGGGAGGATGCGATGCGCCGGGCAGCAGACGGCCGGCAGGACGGCAGCGATGGACTCGTCGAGACGGGACATGTTCGAGCAAACTCCTGGCCAGGGACCCTTCGCACGCGTCATTGCGCGCTGTTCGCGCCAGCTGCCGCGCGTTCGGTCGAAGCTGGCGAGTCGTCCGCACCGGAGGGTTTGAAACGACCCCCGATACAGTGATTCGCCGATCGACGTGGCCTCTGCTGGGCGCACCGTTTTCCGACCGGGGGAGTGATTCTACTCGACCCGGCTGCGGTTTCCCAAGCACTGAATCGGGTGGCGCGCGCCTCGGCATGACGCATCGCGCGTACCGGTGTCGTGCACGTGATCGAATCGCCGGGTCCGAGGCAGGATCAGCGCAGTCCGTAGACGAAGTGCCGACTCACGCGACGCCGCACTGGACCGACGAGATCGAGCAACCCCATGAGGATCGAACCCGCGGCGGGGGCGAGGGACGATACGGCGCGCGGCCGGTTGCCGAGCTCGGCGAGGCGATTCGTCAGACCGAGGGTGACGCGGCGATCGGGTCCGCGCACCGTCTCGAAACGGCTGACCACTGCGCGCACGGACGCACCGCTCATCATGGCATCGCCGATCGTTTCCGCGAGCGTGAACGCGTCGCGCAAGCCGAGATTCAGCCCCTGGCCGGCCACCGGGTGCAGTGTCTGGGCGGCATTGCCGATGCGCACGCCCGCGTCGGCATCGGGAGCCGCGGCCGCGCTTCGCAGCGGCACTGCGTGTCGAGCGCCGGCCAGGCGCGGCGGCTGCCCGAATTCGCCTCCCAGCGCGGCGGACAGGGCCTCCTCGAAGTCGGCGGCGGGAAGGGTGAGCAGCGTGCCGATCCGCGCGGAGAGATCGCACCAGACCAGACTGAGGCGGCCAGGTTCCGGCAGCGGCAGCAGCGCGATCGGGCCCGCCGCGGCAAAGCGCTCGTAGGCGACGCCGCGCTGCGGTCCGCTCCTCGCGTGTTCGTCAATGACCAGCTCCGTGAACAGCGCGTGCTGGCCGAACTCGTGCATCTGCAGCGATTCCTCGAACGAGCCTTCGGCGTGCACGACAAGGCAGTCGTCATTGTCGGCCGCCGGCGGCATCGCGGCCGGCCAATCGCCCAGCGCGTGCTCGAGCGCGCCGGCGAGTGCACCGTGCCGGACCACCCTGCCGAGACTGCGAACACCCGCTTCAGTGGCCGTGAGCCGCAGGTGTGCGCCGTGTCCGGCGAACGCGATGTCGACCGAGTCGATCGCACCCCCGTCGGGCGGCCGGGCGACCCGCCCGAGGATCTGCCAGGAGCCGTCGGACAGCGCGAGCGCGCGTGCGGCGAGATCCGCGGGCGGCGCCCCGCGATGCGGGTCCAGCCCGACGCGCGCCGGTTCGAGCCCCTGGCGCCGCAGCAACAGGGCAAGCGTCAGGGCCGTGGGGCCACGGCCGCGAATGAATACACGCTCGAGGGGCATGGTGTTGCGGTCAGTCGCGCATCAGCGCCTCGATCTCCTCGGCGCGTTTGGGGACCCCGCCGGTGAGGACCTCGTTGCCTTCGGCGCTCACGCAGACGTCGTCCTCGACCCGGATGCCGATATCGTGGAAGCGTTCATCGATATCGTCCGCGGCACGCACGTAAAGACCCGGCTCGATCGTGAGCACCATACCGGGGCGCAACACGCGCCAGGCCGGTTCACCGGAGGCGGGCGCGCCGCGCTCCCGGTAGTCGCCGCAGTCGTGGACGTCCATGCCGAGCCAGTGGCTGGTGCGATGCATGTAGAAGCGACGGTAGGCGCCACTTTCGAGGGCACCGTCCACGGAGCCCTCGAGCAGCCCGCAGTCGACGAGCCCCTGTACCAGGATGCGCAGCGCCGTCTGGTGGGGCGTATCGAAGTCGTTGCCCGGACGGACCGCCGCGATCGCTGCCTCGTTCGCGGCCAGGACGACGTCGTAGAGCTCGCGTTGTGGTCCCGAGAAGCGCCCGTTTACGGGGAACGTGCGTGTGATGTCGGAAGCGTAGTTCTCGAGTTCGCAGCCGGCGTCGATCAGAAGCAGGTCGCCGTCACGCAGTGCCTGATCGTTGGCGCGGTAGTGCAGTACGCAGGCATTGGCGCCACCCGCGACAATGGATCCGTAGGCCGGGAACGGCGAGCCGTGGTGGCGGAAGACGTGCAGCAACTCCGCCTCGATCTCGTATTCGTAGCGGCCCGGACGGGTGCTGCGCATCGCCTGGCGATGCGCCTGGGCGGAGATCTGCGCGGCTTCGCGCATCACCTTGAGTTCGTGCTCGTCCTTGACGAGCCGCAGTTCGTCCAGCGGCGCGCAGATGTCGAGCAGACGCCGTGGTGCGGTGACGCCGGCACGGGCCTGCGCGCGCACGCGGCTCAGCCATTCGCGCACCCGGGCGTCCGTTGCGTCGTCGCGTGCCATGGGCACCGCGAGCACCTGCCGGTCGGCGAGCAGTCCGCCGACGCGCTCGTCGAGCTCACCGATCGGATACGCTTCGTCGAAGCCGAAGCGCTCGGCGGCCGCGGCCGGACCGAAGCGGTAACCGTCCCAGATCTCGCGCTCCTCGTGCTTCTCGCGACAGAAGAGCAGGCTGCGGGTCTCGCCGGCCTGCGCGACCAGGACCATTGCCGCCTCCGGCTCCGGGAATCCGGTCAGGTAGTGGAAGTAACTGTCCGAGCGGAACGGGTAGTCGCTGTCGCGGTTGCGCATGACCTCCGTGCCGCTGAACAGGACCGCGACGCCGCCGCCCTCCGAGACGAGGGTGCGGGCCAGGGCATCGCGGCGGGCGGCGAAGGCGGAGACGGGCATGGTCATCGGGAGGAGGCCTCTTGATCGGGCTGGGCGGGGCGGCCGGCGGCGCGCAGCTCGGCGTCGAGCGCGGCAAGTCGCTGCGGGGTGCCGACATCGCACCACAGACCGTCGAATCGTACCCCAGCGAGCCGCCCGTCCGAGGCGGCAGCGCGCAGCAGCGGCCCGAGCGGGGCACGCTCGTCAGGACCGATTCCGGCCACGATCCCGGGCCGCAGAACAGCCAGTCCGGAATAGGTCAGGGTGTGCCGGCCGGCATTGAGTACCCGCCCGTCCTCGAGGGCGAAATCACCTTCCGGGCGGTGGTCCGGGTTGGGCACGAGCACGATCAGTCCGAGATCGTCGTGCGCCAGGGAGGAGGCCGCACGGACGAGTCGGCCGAGATCGAAATCGCTGTAGACATCACCGTTGACCAGCAGGAACGGATCGTCGCCCAGCAGCGGCCGGGCGCGTGCGATGCCGCCGGCCGTCTCCAGCGCCCGTTCCTCGGGCGAGTAGCGGATCGACAGACCGAGCGAGCAGCCGTCCCCCAGCGCCGCCTCGATGCAGGCACCCAGGTAGGCGTGGTTGACGACGACCTCGCGTACGCCCGCAGCCTGCAGGCGGCGCAGGGCGTGCACGATCAGCGAGGCGCCGCCGACCTCGAGCAGCGGCTTCGGGCACGCGTCGGTCAGGGGGCGCATGCGCTCGCCGCGGCCCGCGGCGAGCACCATCGCCCTCGGTGCAGCCGGCCCCGGCATCAGAACGTGTAGCCGGCGCGCGCTTCGTCGCCGAGCCGCGAGGCCAGGATCTGCTCGATGGGTGCGGCGCGGGGATAGCGTCTCAGCATGGGGCGCAGATGCGCGAGAACCCTGGGGATGTCGTCCAGATAACCCGACTTCCCGTCGCGCCGGTCGAGGCGGGCGAAGATGCCGAGCACCTTCAGCAGGCGCTGGATGCCCATCAGTTCGAAATCACGATAGAACGTGCCGAAATCGG
>JAUIAI010000281.1 GCA_030425615.1 Gammaproteobacteria bacterium | reverse complement strand
GTCTCGTCGGGCAGCCAGACGTCCGGCCCGTAGACCTTGGTCGACTTCTCGCCGGCGTAGACCTCCATCCAGGCAATCTTTCGCTTGCCGCCGTAGGACTTCTCCACCGCCGCGTCGACGACCTTGATCATGACGGGCGTGATGTCCATGCCCGTTCCGTCGCCTTCGATATAGGGGATGATGGGACGATCAGGGACGTTCAGCGACATATCGCTGTTGACCGTGATCTTCTCGCCGTCGGCCGGCACCTGGATGTGTTTGTACATGGCGAAAATCTCTTTTGTCCGGTGAATTTTTGGATTATGCCTGAGTCGCGCGCCGCCTCGCGACGGCGACGCGGGCAGCCAACCACCGCCCGGAACACCACCGAAGGCGGCTTATCTCGAAGGACGACATGATGAAACCGATCCGCGCCCCGCTGCTATTCTCAGTTCTGTTCGCCCTGACGGGTGCCGCAGCCGCCGCCGCCCCCGCGCCGGAACTCGACAATGCGCTCACCGAGCAGGAAATGGTCCGCCAGGTGCCCCGAGGCCTCACCTATGGACAGGAGATCCCGGCCAATGTCTCACCCGAGGAACCCCGGTCGCCGCAGAGCGGCTCCGAACGACCCAGCGGTAAGGGCTGATCTCCGCCCCGGCGGCATCGGCGCCTGGCTGGCCGGTGTCGCTCTCGCGCTCTTCACGACCCATGTCGCGGCCGGCGAGCCGCAGCCGCCCCTGCCCGAGGTCCGGATAGGGGCGGGAATGCACGTGATCGTGGCCGAAGTCGCGAACACACCTTCGTCGCGGGCGATGGGCCTGATGTACCGCGAGCATCTGGGCCTGAACCGGGGCATGCTGTTCGTATTCGAACGTTCAGAGGTCCACTGCTTCTGGATGAAGAACACCCCGACCGCTCTTTCTATTGCATTTGTCGATCAAAACGGCGAAATAATCGACATACAGGACATGAAGCCGCTGAGCGAGGACACCCATTGCCCTCCCCGGCCCGTGCGGTTCGCGCTCGAAATGGCTCAGGGATGGTTTGCCGCCAAGGGCGTCCGTCCCGGTCTGCAGTTGCGCCACGAAGGCCTCTTCGGCCGCTGAGGCGCGCCGACGCCAATGAGAAAACGGCCGGTCCCCGGGAGGGGGCCGGCCGTTCTCCGGATGAGGGGGGTCGACTGCAGGTTCCTACTTGGCGAACTTGCCCCAGACGAAAAGGACGATCAACGCACCGACCACCGAGCCGATCCAGCCGGCACCCTGGCCGGCGTGGTAAAGGCCGAGCGCCTGCCCACCGTAGGTGGCAACGAGAGAACCCGCCACCCCCAGCAGCATGGTGACGATGATGCCGCCCCCTGCTTGCCGGGCATGATGAGCTTTGCGATCGCGCCCACGATCAGGCCGACCACCAGAGTGCCAATGAGGCCCATGCTTACTCCCCCCTGAAAAGCGGCCTCAGGCCATGTTCGCGGCAGCGAACTCCCAGTTCACCAGACTCCAGTACGCGCCCAGATAGTTCGGACGGCTGTTGCGGTAGTCGATGTAGTAGGCGTGCTCCCAGACGTCGCAGGTCAGCAGCGCCTTGTCCGAACCGGTGAGCGGGGTGGCGGCGTTGCTGGTGTTGACGATGTCCAGCGAGCCGTCCGATTTCCGGACCAGCCAGGTCCAGCCGGAACCGAAGTTCCCGGCGGCCGACTTGTTGAACGCCTCCTTGAAGGCGTCCACCGAGCCCCATTTCGCCTTGATGGCATCGGCGAGCTTGCCGGAGGGCTCACCGCCGCCCTTGGGCGACAGGCTGTTCCAGTAGAACGTGTGGTTCCAGACCTGCGCGGCGTTGTTGAACATTCCGCCGTCGGACTTGCGCACGATGTCTTCGAGACCCATGTTCTCGAATTCCGTCCCCTTGATCAGGTTGTTCAGGTTCGTGACGTAGGTCTGATGATGTTTGCCGTAGTGGTACTCGAGGGTTTCTTTCGAGATGTGCGGCGCGAGGGCGTCCATCGCGTACGGCAGTTCGGGCAGGCTGTGCTCCATGCGAGTGTCCTTGGTCATTGTTCGTGGGAATGCGGATGATCCGCTGCGGCGACCCGACGGTGGTCGTCGCGAGCCGCAACCGTCAGGATTGTACGGGGAGCGCGTGACGGCTCTCAAAGCCCACGCCGGCGACACGCACAATCCGGAGCGTCAGAGCGTGCAAGGTTCCTGCCCGCCCACGGTGGTACCACCGGGCTCGAGCGCCGGGCCCGCGCACTCGCAGCGAGCCGCTATTCCTCCGGACCAGCCGCGGACCGTTCCGCCGCGGGGTCGATGTCGTCCCGGCCGCGCCGCAGCGGCCCGAGCACCCTCGCCTGGAATCCGCCGTCGGCGAGCCGGACCCCGAGGGTCTGATCGACCGAAACCTGCCCGATGCCGACCACGGCCCGCCCCTCGTGATCGGTCACGACGGCATAGCCCCGCGCGAGAACGGCATCGGGACTGATGGCGGCCAGCCGGCCCGAGAGCTCACGCTCGCGAGCCTCGGCACGGGCGAGCGCCGCACGGAGGGCGGCCTGCAGCCGTGCCCGGTCGTGCGCCAGACGCATCGCGGGCGCGGCGAGCGAGGGCAGTCGCAGGCGCCGGGCTGAATCCTCGAGCCGGCGAAGGGCCTGCAAGGTCTGGTGGCGGCCCGCGCGGGCGAGCGCGACGGCAGCGCGCTCGAGACGATCGAGCCTGGCCTGCCATTGCCCCCAGGGTGTGGGCAGGCCCCGAACCGCGAGATCGAGCCGTTGCATCCGCCGTTCCAGCCCGCGCTCGAATGCCCGCCCGAGGGCGGCCGCCGACCGCTCGACCCGCGCCATCAGGGCGGCGCGATCCGTGGACACGGCCGTTGCGGCGCCGGTGGGCGTGGCAGCACGAAGGTCGGCGGCGAAATCGGCGATGGTCACGTCGGATTCGTGCCCCACCCCCACCACCACCGGCATCGAGGCGGCCCGGATCGCACGGGCAAGCCCTTCGTCGTTGAAGGCCCAGAGGTCTTCGAGCGACCCTCCGCCACGAACGAGCAACAGTACGTCCGCCCTCGCATCGGCGGAAGCGGTGCGCAGCGCCCGCACCAGCGAGGCCGGCGCATCGGCCCCCTGGACGGGGCTCGGATAGAGAATCACGGAGAGCTGGGGCGCCCGCGCCGCGAGCGTGGCGAGCACATCCCGGAGCGCGGCCGCCTGCGGGGAGGTGACGACCCCGACGGACCGGACGGTCGACGGCAGCGGCCGCTTGCGCGCCTCGTCGAAAAGGCCCTCGGCCTGGAGCCGGTCGCGCAGCGCCAGGAATGCCGCGTGCAGGTCGCCCGCGCCGGCCGGCCGCAGCGATTCCACATTGAGCTGGAAGTCGCCCCTCGGTTCGTAGAGCGACACCGAGGCGAGCGCCTCGACACGCTGGCCCGCGCGCAGCAGGGATCCGGAAGCGCGGGCGCGCGAACGGAACATCACGGCCCGCACCTGGGCTCGGTCGTCCTTGAGCGAAAAGTAGCAGTGCCCGCTCGCGGCCCGGGTCAGGTTGGAGACCTCCCCGACCACCCAGACCAGCGGAAAGGAGCGCTCGAGCAGCCGCGCCACCTGCCGGTTCAGCGCCGACACGGGCAGCACCGTGCGCTGACCGGACTCTCCGTCGGGAGGTTGCGTTCGCGGTTCATCGTTCATGACCCGGATTCTGGCAGAAGCACGGGCGCGATCCCGGCGCGGGAGCACTGTCCGATCCGCCACGCGTGCTTGCCCGGGGAAGCAAAAAACCCGGAAAATTCGATTTGGCGCAAAATCGCGGCGCCGTATTACGGACGTCGCGCCTGCCACGGCGGGCCACGCCATGCACAAAGCACTGATGCTCACGGAGAGTCCCCGTTGTTCTCGTTGATTCAGGCCGCCGGATGGCCCGTCTGGTTCCTCGTCCTCGCGTCCGTGATCGCGGTCGCCTTGATCGTCGAGAGATTCATTTCCCTGCGCCGTTCCCAGGTCCTGCCGAACGGCCTGCTCGACGAGGTGCTCGCCGGGGGCGCGTCGATCGCCCGCGACGCCGGCTTCGTCGTGGTCGGTGGACACACGATCGACGACCCCGAACCGAAGTACGGCATGGCCGTGACGGGCGAGGTGCACCCCGACCGGATGCTCACCAACCGCGGCCTGCGCGCCGGCCAGGACCTGGTGCTCACCAAGCCCCTCGGTGTCGGCGTGGTCACCACGGCGATCAAGGTGGGTACGGCGAGCGACGAGCATGCCGCGGCGGCGGTCGAGTCGATGACCCGCCTCAACGACGTCGCCTGCCGAGTGGCGGTGGACGCCGGGGCCACCGGGTGCACCGATGTCACCGGGTTCGGGTTGCTCGGCCATCTCGGACGCATGTCGATGGAGTCCGGCATCGTCGCCGAGGTCAGCTTCGATTCGATCCCGTTCCTGCCCGGAACCTTCGAGCTCGCGGACGGCGGGGCGATGCCGGGAGGGAGCCGACGCAACCTGGCGTGGGCATCGGATCTGCTCGACGCCGGCACGCAACCGACGACCCACCAGCTCCTCGCCGCCGATGCGCAGACATCGGGCGGCTTGGTGTTCGGCGTCGATCCCGGCGCCACCGCCGCCGTGCTCGCCGCCCTCGAGGAGTCGGGGCACCGCGCCGCCCACATCGGCGCCACCACGGAACGCTCGGACGACGCCGACCACATCGCGATCGTCCTCCGCTGATCCCCGGCACCCCCGTTTACGGGACCGATCCTTGGTAAGGAACACAGGATCCGACCCGGAAACCGGCCCACCCCCGTTTACGGGGCAGATCCCCGGCGACGAACCCAGGATCCGACCCGGAAACCACACCACCCGTTTACGGGGCAGATCCTGGGCGAGGAACGCGGGATCGGACCCGGAAACGACGGGGTGGTGGCGCTCGTCAGAGGTCGCGGGCGACGATCGGCGGGTCGCCGGGGCGGCGGAGGTGATGGGCGCGGCGCCACTGCGCAAAGGCGGCGAGGATCCGCGGCGGGTCGCCGTGGATCTCGGTGAAC
>JAUIAI010000280.1 GCA_030425615.1 Gammaproteobacteria bacterium | reverse complement strand
CTTCTCGAGCATGTCGGTGATGCGGGCCACGGGGATGAAGCTGTCCAGGCTGTTGCCGAGTTGCGGCATGGCCGGCACGCGGCCGATCGTGACCACGGGCCCGCCGACACCGCCGAGCGATCCGTAACCGAACGCCATGCCGCCGCCCGGGAGGCCGATCTGGCCTGTGACCGCGGCCAGACCGATGGCGGCCCAGAACGGTTGCTCGCCGTGCACGGCGCGTTGCAGGCTCCAGCTCACCGAGAGCATGCTTCGCGTGCGTGCCAGGCGCTCGGCCAGCGTGCGGATGCGCACGGCATCGATGCCGCAGATCGCGGCCGCCCAGTCGGCGGTCTTCGGCGTGCCATCGGCCTCGCCCGACAGATACGCCAGGTACCGCCCGCTGCCTGAGCAGTAGCGATCCAGGAAGGACTGGTCATGGCGCCCCGCGGCGACGATCTCCTGCGCGAGCGCCAGCATGAGGGCCGTGTCCGTGTTGGGCTTGACCGGCCACCAGTCGACGTCCATCCACGCCGGCAGATCATCGCGCTGAGGCGAGACCAGAACCACGCGCACCCCGCGACGCGCGATCTCGCGCAGATCGTCGTCGATGCGGTGTCGTGCAATGCCCCCCGCCTCATTCTGCGCGGTCCGGCGCGCAATCGCACCGAACACCACCAGCGTCTCGCTGTTGCGTGCGACGTTCAGCAGGGTGTTGGCCCGCCCCATGCAGGCGTCCGTGCCGCCCAGGGTGTGGCGCAGGATCGCTGGCCCGGCGGCGATCGAGTAGGTATCGACATGGCCCGTGAAACCGCCGACGAGGTTCATCATCCGGCGCAGCCCCGAGGACGCGTGGTGGATCCGCCCGCAGTTGGTCCAGCCGTACGAGCCGGCGAAGACGGAACGGTTGCCATGGGTGTCCACCACCCTGCGGATCTCGCCGGCCACGAGTTCGATCGCCTCGTCCCAGCTCACCGGAACGAAGCCCTCCCGGCCGCGCCCGGCCCGCTCGGACTCGGTCATGACCCGGCCGGCGCGCCGCGCCGCCAGCCACGAGGGCCGGGCCATGGGCCGCAACACACGCCGATACGGATCGGCCCACGCGGGTACGGAATGGATGATCTCGGACGGATCCGGATCGCCCGCGAAGGGCTCTACGCCGACGATTCGGCCCTCGTCGACGAGGACGCTGTAGGCGCCCCAGTGGCTGCAGTGCGGAATGCGTTCGATTGCGCCCATGGCGGACTCCGTTCGCTCAGATCTCGATGACCGTGGTGGCGTGCCTGCGGACGAATTCCTCGTTCAGGTCCAGCCCGAGGCCCGGGGAATCGTCCACCGTGTAGCGACCATTGACCGGCTGCGGATCCTGGTGGCAGATGTTGCGATTGTCCGGCATCGTGGAATACACGTGATGCTCGTGGATCTGGAAATTCGGGATGGCGGTCTCGATGTGACGCGCCGCCGCCGTGGAGATCGGCGAGCCGCACACGTGGCCCTGCACCGTGACTTCGTAGGCGTGCGCCATGTCGCAGATCTTCTTTCCTTCGCTGATGCCGCCCACCAGACAGAAATCGGGCTGGATCATGTCGAAGGATCCGTCCTCCAGATAGTGGCAGTACTGCCAGCGCGTGAAGATGCGTTCGCCACCCGTCATGCGCAGATGCGGCAGGCGCTGCTTGAGCAGCTTCGCCGGTCGGTCGGAGTTGTAGTTGACCGCCTCCTCCACCATGAACAGGTCGAACTCGGCACAGGCCTCGGCCAGCCGCTGGCCGCCGGTGAGCGAGGTCAGCGAGTGCAGCTCCAGGATGATGTCGATGTCCGGCCCGACGGCCTCGCGGATGGCGGCCATGCGGCTGGTGGCCCGGCGCAGAATGCGACGCTCGAGCGCGCCCTTCAGGTTGTTGGGGTTCTCGACCCGGCCCTGTTCGTCGAGCATGATCGGGTCGACCTTGATGGCGTCATAACCCTGCGCCACGGCGCGCGCGGCCGCTTCGCCATAGGCCCCGGCTTCGCCGCAGGGCACCATGCCGTCATCCCAGCCGAACTGGGTCTGACTCGCATAGCAGCGCAGATCGGCGTTGACCCTGCCACCGAGCAGCCGCCAGACCGGCTGATTCACGGCCTTGCCGGTGATGTCCCAGCACGCGATGTCCACCGCGCTCATGGCGGCATTGACCACCGGCCCACAGGCGCCGCCCCAGAACGAATGGCGGTGCATGCTGTTCCAGATCACCTCGCGCTCCAGCGGGTCCGCACCGATCACGAAGGCCTGCACGAGATCCCGAACCATCCCGATGGCGCCATTGTGCGCGACCCCGTACGCCAGGCCGGCCTCGCCGATACCCACGAGCCCCTCGTCGGTGGTGAGGCGCAGGATGATGGGCCGCCAGCCTGCCTTCGTCGGGAAGGTGTCGGACATCTTCAGATTCAGGCCGAAGATCTCGGCCTTGATGATCTTCATTTCGCGTCTCCGGGCGGTTTGGTCAACCCGGCACTTTAACCGAACGAAGCATCGGCCGGCCGGGCCGTCCTGCGTGGTCCTGGGCCGACGCCCTCGTACAGGAGGCCACGGCACCCCCCCGGAACGGGACCGGCCGCCTTCCGGCAGCCGGCCTGCGCCTGGAGATGCTTCGAGACGCGTTCCGTCGACCGAGGCTCAACGCGGCATCAGGCTCACCGATTCCGGCTTCGGCAGATCCACCGACCGGTCGGCGGCCGTGGAGACCGCCCCGCTCAACGAGAGGATCCTGGCGTACATCAGCAGCTTGTCGTTCGATTTCTCGGCCACGTAGAGGCGGGTTCCGTCGAAGGCGATGTCCACCGGATTGCCGAGCATCGTTTCCTGTCCGAAGACGGTCGACCTGGGCGCCACCGTGCCGGACGCCGTCGACGCGTTGTCGATGACGTACAGCCTGCCGTCGGTGGCCACGCCCGCGTCCCCGACGTCCGAGGCGATGATCTGATCCGAGGAAGCCACATGCACGATGCCGTGGATGTTGCTGACGGCGCCGGCGGTCGCCGGCCGGATCATGCGGCTCGGGATGGCGGCCGGGCCCAGCGCGAAGAAATCGTCGTAGACGATGATGTCACCCGCGGTGCCGGCCGCGTAGAGCCGGTCGGCGTCCGGGTCGTAGTCGACGTCCCAGATCGAACCGGCACCCACGGCGGTCACCGAGAACAATGGCTGGGCGCCGTCGCCGGCCGCAAGGGACAGAACGCGCAGACCGGCGCCGGTATCGGCAACGATCATCGCACCGCGCGACTGCACGATCTCGATCCCCTTCGGACTGGCCAGGCCGAGCGGCTGGCCGCCGATCGTGCGGTCGCGATCCGGTACGTCCGTCGTCTGGCCGGCACGGTCGGCCAGCTGGTGCAGAACGAGGATGCCGCGCTCCGAGACCGCGCTGCCGTCCGTGGTGTCGTAGACCGCCACCGCGTTTCCGAGGCCGTCGAACTGAATGTTCTCAAGTGTGCGGAAGCTCTGCGCGCCGGGTGTGCCGCCGACATCGCCCGCGTCGAACGAGCCAAGATCGGCAAGGTTTCCATCCAGCATCTTGATGCTTCCGACCGCCTCGTTCGTGCCCCCTTGCTGCGGGCCCGGATTCAGCGACACCGCGACGCGGGCAACGCCCGCGACCGATTCGAGATCCGTGGCATCGGTGACGCCGTCGCCCGAGACCACGCGTTCGATCGACTCCGGCTTGGCGAACTCGAACCGGTAGTCGGGCGCCACGTTGCCGGCGCGCCCGCCCACGCCGTTGAACACCAGTAGCGCGTCATTCGACTTCTCCGCCACGATGGCGCTGTCGTCCTCGAGCACCACGTCCACCGGGTTGCCGAGCGCGGTCGCATCTCCGGCAATGCGCACGACGTTGCCGAGACTGCCGTCGATGCTGCCGTCATCGGTGAAGACAAACAGCGCCCCGTCGCTTGCCGAAGCCGCATCGCCGACGTCGGTGACGACCACCCGGCCGTCCTCGGCGTAAACGCCATGCAGGTTCACCGAGACCTTGGCGCCGTCGGCATCGACCGGCGTCAGTGCCCGGCTCGGTCCGCTGCCCACGTTCTGCGTGAAGTCGTCGAACACGAGCAATACGCCGTCGGTCTGGGTCGCATAGAGCCGGTCGGCTCCGGGATCGTAGAAGACGTCCCAGACCGGTGCCTCCGTGTTGACCGTCGCGACGGGCGCGGCACCGCTGCCCGCCGTCGTGGCGTAGATCTTGATGTCCGCATCCGCATCGGTCACGTCACACGAGACCAGCAGGCCCGCGGCATCGACCACGGTCAGTCCCTTGCCCTTGCCGGCCCCAAGATCACGGTCGCCGTTCGGGTTGAAGCGGTTGCCCGTGTCGCCGATATCCACCCGGCCGAAGGCGCGCAGCCCCGTGAAGGCCGCGCCGTCGCCGTTCTGGAACAAGCGCCCCGCCCGGTCGAACGCGATGCCCTCATTCGCGCCCGAGGCCAGAGCCCCGGCCTGCGTCTGCAGGTCGGGCGAGAAGAACCAGACCGATCCCGGCACACCGGATGCGTTGCGGGCCACCGCGAAGGCGCCGGTCGGCACCGCGCCCATCGGGCCCGGATCCGCCCCGTCGGTGTTCATGCCGGTGTCGGAACCCACGGAGACCGGATCGTCGTCATCGCCGCAGCCGGTGACGGCGAGTGCCGCGACGCTGAGCGCGATGGCGGCGCCGATGCGGGTTTTCCTGAAAGAAGGGGGGCGTGCTGCCGAGTTCGTCGTTGTATTCACGTCTTCTGACTCCTGGCTTTTATTCGAGAAGGCTCCCGGTCTGGGCCGGCAGAGATCGGGGGCGCTACGCGCAAATCGCGAACCTGCGCCGCTGTCCGACTAGTGAGGAGTCGATCGTTTGGATTCGGGGCCAACTGCGAGGCATCGGGATCCGTCGCCCGGAAATGCGCACTGTTTTGCTTCTCTTGAGCCGTTTTTCTTGATCATCGGCAATATTCCGCCCCACGTCACGCAGTACTCTGCATAACCAGCTGAATCGCCGTTACAGATGCTTACCCAACCAGCAACG
>JAUIAI010000279.1 GCA_030425615.1 Gammaproteobacteria bacterium | reverse complement strand
GCATGTTCCCGGAAGAGGTCACCGCGGTCGGCGCGGTACTGAACCGCGAGCACTACCGTTTCAAGGAGTGACCGGCTCAGCCCCCGCGGCGCTGTCCCCGGCCGGGCTCACGTTCGACGAACGCGGCCTGCCTTTCGACACGCGCTACGCCGATGTCTACAAGAGCCGCTTCGGGGCGGTCGACGAGGCCGAACACGTCTTCGCGGCGGGCAGCCTCATCGGCGAACGCTCGGCTGCCGGCTCCCTCGGAACGCTGCTCGAGCTCGGCTTCGGGCTGGGTGTCAATCTGTTCGCCACCTGGCGTGCTCGCGAACGCTTCGGATGGTGCCGACCGCTTCACTATGTCGGAATCGATGCGCACCCTCCCGGACTGGCGGATGCCAGACGGGCCTGGGAGACGTTCGGGCTGGAGGGCCCGCTGCGGGACGCGCTCGAAGCGCAGTGGCCGCTGCCGACACGAGGCCGACACCGCCTGCGATTGCCGGCCGGGATCATCCTGACGCTGATCCTCGACGACGTCGAGCGGGCGCTGAGCGGCCTCGACTGCATTGTCGACGCCGTCTACCTGGATGGGTTCAGCCCCGACCGCAACCCTCGCATGTGGTCGGCACCGCTGATGCGCTCCCTGGCACGCTCCTGCAGGCCGGGACGGACGACGGTCGCCACGTACTCGACTGCCGCGACGGTGCGTGAATCGCTCTCCGGTGCGGGCTTCCGCGTGGAGCGGGTCCGTGGATACGGCACAAAGAGACACGCCCTGCGCGGACGGTACGCGCCTGATTGGACGCCGCGACCGGCGGGGTCGGAATCCGCGCCATTGGCGGCCGACGCTCCGGTCGCCGTGGTGGGCGGCGGTCTGGCGGGCGCGATGATCGCGCCGGCGATCGCCGCCGGCGGGCGGCCCGTGACGTGGATAGGGGAACCGACCGCCGGCGCGTTCGGCGCTTCGGGCCAGCCCGTGCTGGCCGCTCACCCCCATCTCTCACCCGACGACAATCCGCTGTCCCGGCTCTGCAGGGCGGCGCTCGCGGCCTGGCGGGAGCGCGACGACCCGTCGTCGTCGACGGCGGGTGCCCGAGCGGGCGCGGGCCCCTCATCCATCGAGTGGCGCCCCCGCATTCTGGCGGCCCGGGGTACCGCCCACGCCGTGGAGCTCTCCGCCCTGCCACGCGCGGCCGGCCTGCCCGAAGGCTTCGTTCGCTGGCTCGACCCGGAATCCGCGAGCGACGTCGCCGGAGTCGCGATTCCGTACGGGGGCCTCTGTCTTGACAGGCTGCCCCTGCTCTCCGCCCGATGCGGCGACCCTCCTGAAGCAGGTGCCGTAACCTGGCGGCGCGGGCGCGTCGCCCGGCTCGACCGATCGGGCCGGAACTGGCGTCTGCTCGGTTCACGGAACGAGCTGCTGGCCGAGGGTGAGGCCGTGGTGCTGGCCACGGGCGACGCCGGCGCCGGACTCGTCGACGGGCTGCCGCCGGTGGCCCGGATCCGCGGCCAATCCAGCGTGGTCGTGGATCCCGAGCTGGCCGGGCTGCGGGCCGTCATTGGCGCGGACGCCTATGCATGTCCGCTTGCCGGAGGGAGGATACTGGTGGGCGCGAGCTATGACGCCCGCGATCTGGATGCGCCGGACCCGCTCGACGACGCCGGCAATCTGGAGCGACTCGCGAGGCTGGTGCCCGACGTCGGTCGTGAGCGACGTGTGGTGGCCTCGGCTGTCGGCTTCCGGCACGTGCTGCCTGACCGGTTGCCGGCCATCGGCCCGGTCCTGGACGCGGATCCGGTGAGAGCCGATCCGATGCCCTGGCGGCGCAACGACAGGCTGACCCTGCCGCGACTGCCGGGACTGTTCACGGCCGGAGGTTTCGGATCGCGGGGCGTGCTGTGGTCGGCGCTGGCGGCAGCCCTGCTCGCGGACATGTTCGACGGCGCCCCCACCCTGCTGGCCAGACCCCTGCGCGATGCCGTCGATCCCGCCCGCTTCGCCCGCCGCGCCCTTCGCAGGGGCCGCGCACCGGACTGAAGGACCACCGATCCGCCGGTCCCGGGCGTGCCGTCATCCGCACGACAGACCGCGTCGGGAAGCCGGTTCGCTTCGATACACTCGGCACAACCCAACGTCCGTC
Source organism: Gammaproteobacteria bacterium (assembly GCA_030425615.1). Taxonomy (GTDB): domain Bacteria; phylum Pseudomonadota; class Gammaproteobacteria; order Burkholderiales; family Burkholderiaceae_E; genus JAUIAI01. The sequence goes on along the minus strand of JAUIAI010000279.1, from coordinate 2,900 downwards.
AGGAGACCGCCGTAATGGCCAAGTCCAGCATCCGATACGACTGCTCGAAATGCCCCGGGTACTGCTGTTCCTACGACCGCATCGAAGTCAAGGACAGCGATGTCAAACGGATCGCCAAGCACTTCGGGGTCACGGTCGAAGAAGCTGAACGCAAGTACTTCCGCTGGTACACGCCCGACGAGCGAATCCTCAAGCACCGCAAGGACGAGATCTACGGCTCGATCTGCCGCTTCTTCGACCGAGACGAACGGCACTGCACGATCTACAAGGCCCGTCCCGCGGTCTGCCGGTCCTATCCCAACGGCAACAAGTGCGGCTATTACGACTTCCTCGTTTTTGAACGCAAACATCAGGACGACGACGAGTTCATCCCGTCGGCGTGAGCCTGCGGGCCCTTCGGAGGCCGCCGCGCGGGCACCGCGAGACGGATCGGCTGCGCTACACTACGAATCGATCGATCAATTCCTGGTATTGACGGCTTGTCGATACCGCGCCGAGCGAGTCGTACGATGCTGGATGCTTCCCCGGCGGCGCTGCGCGCCTTCGTTCTGGTCGCCACCTACCGCAGCTTCTCGAAAGCCGCAGCGGCGCTGGGTACCCGTCAATCAACGGTCAGTTCCCAGATCGCCCGTCTCGAAGAAGTCGTCGGTCAGCCGCTGTTCGCACGCTCCACCCGCCGGGTCGAACTCGCCCCGGTCGGCGAACGGCTGCTTCCGCTGGCCGAGGAGATCGTCGAACTCCACATGATCGCGGCGGGCCGCGTGGAAAACGCGCAGCTCGGCGGAACGGTCCGGCTGGGAACCACCGAAGTGATCTGGAGCGCGCTGTCGCTGGGTTCCGCTCTCGCGCGGTTCTCGCGCAGCCACCCGGAAGTCCTGTTCAGCGTTCAGATCACGGATTCCAACGACATCGAGCGCATGTTCGCCGCCAACGGGCTCGACCTGGTGCTCACGACGGAGCCTCGGGAGCCGGCGAAAGGACGGCTCATCCGCCGTGAGCGGCTGCGCTGGTTCGGACGCGCACCCGATGCCGCCCATGGACGGCCCATTCCCCTGATCGAGACACCCTACCCGGCCGCACAGCGAGCCATCGCCTCGCTCATGCAGGCAGACCAGCAGTCGCGCTCGCCGGCGCCGACGCTGGCCATGCGCGGCGCGACCCTGGCCGCGGCGATGGATGCCATCGAGGCCGGTATCGGCGTCGGAGCCCTGCCAATGGCCGTGGGGGAACTGCGCGAGCTGCCGCTGTTCTCCGGCGATCTGCCGGCATTGCCCAGCCAGGATGTGCATCTGATGATCGGCGAGCGGCCGGGGGCCGCCGCGATCGCACTGCGCAATCAGTTGCTCCAACGGCTCGGGCGAAGCGGCCGAACGCCCGAGCCGGACCCGCAGGCCGCGCGTCAGCCGTCGGTGGCCGCGAACCGCGCGAGGTGATGATCCACGTCGCCGAACTGGCGAGAGATCATCGTCAGCCGTTTGAAGGTGTGACTAATCTTCATCTCGTCGGTCATGCCCATGCCACCGTGTAGCTGGATGGCCTCCTGACCGATCTGCCGACACCCTTCGGAGACCTTGATCTTCGCAGCGGATACGAGATGCCTACGCTCCCGCACGCCGAGCCCTCCGCCGGCCGAGCGATCGAAGGCGTCGCACGCCATGTACAGAATGGAGCGGGCCTGCTGCGCGGTGACGGTCATGTCCACCATCCGGTGCTGCAGTGCCTGGAATGCACCGATGGGAACCCCGAACTGCTTGCGGGTCTTCAGGTACTCGAGCGTTCCGCGATTCGCATCATCCATCGCGCCGACGGCCTCGGCACAGGAAAGAAGATTGCCGAAGTCCAGGGCGGCGTCCACCGCCTCGTAAGCCTGGCCGGCAGGACCGATACATCGCGCCGGCACGTTCGACATAGAGAGATCCGCCGCCCGATAGCCGTCCACGGTCCGCATCGTGGCCAGCGACAGACCCTCCGCCCCGGCCATGACCTCGAACACGCCAAGCCCGTCGGCCTGACCGGTTTCGCCCGAGACGCGAGCGACGACGAGAATGCGCTCGGCCATCGGCGCATGCATCACCATGATCTTCTCGCCATCGAGACGCCAGGCGTCGCCGTCGGCCCGCGCGCTCAAGCCGATCGCGGCGGGATCCTCGCCGATGCCGTCCTCCTGCCACGCCAGCGCCATGCGGCACTGACCCTGTCCGATCAGACCGAGCAGTTCGGCCTCTGACTCGCCGCCAAGACGCTCGACGAGTTGACCGCACACGAGCGTGGAGACCACCGGCTCGAGCAGGAGTCCCTGACCGACCTGCTCCATCAGCGGCACCATGCCGAGAACGCCCATGCCGAATCCTCCGCTGGCCTCGCTCAACGCCATGCCGAAGATACCCATCTCGCCGAGTGACGCCCAGGCGGACTCCGAATAGCCGGCTTCCGAACGCAAGACCTTCTTGCGGGACTCGAAGTCGTAATCGCGCTCGATCAGTCGCTTGACGCTGTCTGCGAGCAGTTGCTGTTCTTCCGTGAACTGAAAATCCATGTCGATATCCGGTGCGAGGCGACGGGTCGCCCCGATGCTGCCTGGGGAACGCTCAGAGCCCGAGCGCCATTTTCGCGATGATGTTGCGCTGGATCTCGTTGGAGCCGGCGTAGATGCTGGTCTTCCGGTAGTTGAAGTAGCGCGGGGCGGCACTCGCGGTGAGACGGTCGAAATCCGGATGCTCGATCGGTTTGAACGAGGCTGCCCGCGGACCCGCGACCTCGACCATCAGCTCGGTGAGCGCCTGCTGGATCTCGGTGCCCTTGATCTTGAGCAGCGCCGAGATCATCGCGTCCGGGTTCTTCGTCAGCTCCACCGCGCCGGCGTCGGCCATGTATTCCCGCGCCCGCGACAGGGCGAAGCG